>JBCCMP010000158.1:0-10331 GCA_039026295.1 Pseudomonadota bacterium
CGGGATGATGATGGCGATGGAGTTTCCCCCGCAGGCGTTCCCCACCGGCTGAGGCATGGACCCCAGATCGCGGGCAATCTCGCCGTATTCCCGCGTCTCGCCATAGGGGATCGCGCGCATCGCGGCGCAGACCTTCTGTTGAAAGGTGTCTCCCCGGGGCCGGAGCGGCAGATCAAAGTCCTTCAGGTCATGGCTAAAGTAAGCGGTCAGCTGTCGCTCCGCTTCCATCAGCAAGGGCGTATCGTCCACCCCGTCCGCTCCCCAGGTCAGATCGGTCAGGGCGCCGTCCTCCTCGGTCAGCGCAACCTGTCCCAGCGGGGTTTCTATCGCTCTGATCGGCATGATCTCTCCGGCAATCGCGCCAGAGAGCTTACCGGCCCGCCGTCCGGCGGGCCACCCGGATCATGAGGGGCGAGGGCCTATGGACCCTCAGCTGTGATACCTGTTGGTCGGGACGTGTCCGGTCATCTGCGGTTCTCGTGGATCGTTGACCCACAGCTCCCGCCCCGGATGCATGCCGCCGCCCTGCACTGCCGTCACGGCCATCTTGCGCATGCGGTTCAGAAGGCGCGTGTCCGCGATTCCGCAATTGGGGTGCAGGCCGTCATTGGCGGCGACCTCCTGCT
The DNA here is from genome assembly GCA_039026295.1 of Pseudomonadota bacterium. Taxonomy (GTDB): domain Bacteria; phylum Pseudomonadota; class Alphaproteobacteria; order Rhodobacterales; family Rhodobacteraceae; genus Thermohalobaculum. The sequence continues at coordinate 627 of JBCCMP010000158.1, forward strand.
CCCATTTCGCTTTACGTTCGCCAAGGACCGCCGGGTCGTCCAGAACCGGGCAGGTCAGGGTGTTTTCATTCAGATCGGCAATGATCGGATCGCCATCCTCGACATAGGCAATCGGACCGCCAAGCGCCGCCTCGGGCCCGACATGGCCGATCACCAGCCCGACCGACCCGCCAGAGAACCGCGCATCGGTCATCAGGGCAACCGTGATCCCCTTTTCCCGGCACAGCGTCGTGATGCGGGACGTCGGGTCCAGCATCTCCGGCATGCCTGGCGCACCGGCCGGGCCTTCATAGCGGACAATGATCATGTCACCATCCTCGAAGACATCAGGCGTGTGATCAAGGGCAGCGAGCAGCCCGGTTTCCCCCTCGAACACCCGCGCCTTACCGCGAAAAATGTTGTCCTCCAGCCCGGTTTCGACCCCGGCCAGCTTCAGAATGGCCGAGTATTCCGGCGACAGGTTCCCGCCCAGCAGCCGCAGCCCGCCCGTCGGCTTGTAGGGCTTCGAAACAGGGTAGACCACGGTGCCGTCGGCCGAGGGGGTGTTCAGCCGGGCCACCTGCTCGGCCAGCGTCTCCCCGGTGCAGGTCGGCATGTCGCCGTTCAGCATGCCCGCGTCCAGCAGTTCCTTGACGATGACCTGCACGCCCCCGACCCGGTCGATATCAACCATGGAATAGCGCCCATAGGGACGCGCATCCGTCAGCACCGGCACAACGTTCTTCGACAGGTGATTGAACTCGTCCGGGGTCATGATGTCCCGCCAGAAGTTGCCGAACCCGGCGGCGCGCGAAATCTCCGGCACGTGCAGCACGACATTCGTTGACCCGCCGATCGCCATGGCCACGATGACGGCATTGCGAAGGCTGTCGCGATTGACGATGTCGCGCGGGCGGACGCCCTTGTCGATCATGGCGCGCAGATAACGGACCAGTTCGGCGGGGAACTGCTCCACACGCCGCAGATCCTGTGAGGCGGGGGCCACCATGTGCAACGGTTGCATGCCGACGACGCCGATAAATGTCTGCATCGTATTGTAGGTGAAAATGCCGCCGCAGGACCCAAAACCCGGGCAGGCATGGCAGGCGATGTGGAAGCGGTATTCCGGGTCCTCGTGCCCTGCCACCTGATAGGCCGAGACCAGATCGATGGCCTCGTTCGAGTGCGGATCGGTGCCGGGGCGGATCGATCCGTCCGACATGATGATCGCGGGATGGTTATGCTCCAGCAGCGCGGCCAGCGTTCCGACCGGCGGCTTGTCGCAAGCCACAACCGCTACAGTCCCCGCCAGACCTGTCGCGCTCAGATGCTCGCAAAAGCTGTCATGGGTGATCTCCCGCCCGATGAGCGAATAGCGCATCTCTTTGGTGCCGTTGCGAATCCCGTCCGAGGTCGCGACGGTGTACTCCGGCTGCACCAGCCGGGCGCGGAGTTGCCCGTTCTGCGTTCCGATATTGGCCAGCAGTTGTTCGTGGATCGCCTCGACCTTGGTTTGCACGCCCATATAGCACTGGCTGTCGCCCTTTGTGCCCACGACGCCGACCGATGGCGCATGGATCAGTTCGATCTCGGTGCCAAGCTCACGGGCAATTCCGATGGCCTGAGAGTTTCGGCCTGGGTGCCGATCAATCAGAACGGGATCGTTGGGCATTTAGGTCTCCTGCTGCCTGGCCCGCTGGCGCGGCCCGGTTGCTTAGTCGAATTTTCGGACGTCGTCGATAACCTTGCCATCATTGGGCAAACTGCCCGGTGCGACGGCCTCGGCAGTGCCACCGAGCTTCAGGATATCGCGCATCGTGGCGACCAGAGAATCGACGTCCACGCCGTCGCCTTCAGCGGCCAGCCGCATCACGTCGTTGTCGCCGTCGCGGTCAACGGTAAGGCGTGCTTTGGCGATTTCGGGGTGCCGGGCAACAATCTGGGCGATCTGTTCCGGCCGCACGAACATGCCTTTGACCTTGGTCGTCTGATCGGCACGGCCCATCCATCCCTTGATGCGCATGGCGGTCCGTCCCGTGGGGCACGGCCCTGCCAAAACAGCGGACATATCGCCTGTCGCAAACCGGATCAGCGGATAGTCTTCGTTCAGCAGGGTGACCAGCACTTCACCGACCTCACCCTCCGGCACCGGGTCTCCCGTTCCGGGACGCACGATCTCGACGATCACACCTTCGTCCGTGGTCATCCCCTCCATGGCAGGGGTCTCGTAGGCGATCGACCCAAGATCTGCCGTGCCGTATCCCTGCACGCAGGAAATGCCGTTGTCGATGTAGAACTGGCGCACCTGGGGGAACAACGGACCACCGCCGACGATGGCCTTCCTGATCTTCAAGTCGCGCCCCAGCTCTGCAGCCTTTTCCATCATGATTTTCAGAAAGTCCGGTGTCCCGGCATACGCCGTCGCGCCGACATCGGCAGCCGCGTTGACCTGTGCCTCGGTGTTGCCGACGCCGCCAGGCAGAACGGTTGCGCCCAGGGCCCGTGCACCGTTGTCGAACAGCATTCCGGCTGGGGTCAGGTGGTAGGCAAAGCAGTTGATCACGATGTCCTCTGGGCGCAGCCCACCCGCATAAAGCGCTCGCGCGAACCGCCACCAGTCAGGCTTGGCCATCCCCGGCTCGTAAATCGGGCCCGGCGACTGGAAGACATAGTCAAACGCACTGGCCGGTTGCGTGGTCAGGCCACCGAACGGCGGGTTTTCCTTCTGCATCTCAACCAGACTGGACTTGCGCAGGACAGGCAGCCTGGCCAATGCCGCACGGTCTGTCACGGACGCCGCATCCACGCCGGCGAGATGAGCGCTAAAGCCGGGCGCATTTGCCTGCGCCGCGGCGATCTGCGCGCGCAACGCCTCGAACTGCTCAGCCTCCCGCGTGGCAGGATCCCGGGTCTCAAGCGCGTCATAGAAGTCGGACATTTCATCCCCCATATCTCGCTGCGACGGCCAGAGCAAAGCGGCCACGTCGCCCGACTTCACTTGCCCCGGGAAAGCCCGATACGCAAGGGGATCGCCGTCAGCATCATGATCAATGCCGCCGCGATGAACGGCGCGCCGGGGAAGTAGATCGACGCATCCGTCCCGGTGAAGACCCCGAAAAGCTGGGTCATCATGATCGGGCTCAGAATGACCGAAATCGACTGCGCCGAAGAGATGATCCCCTGCAACTCGCCCTGCGCATCATCCGGGATCATGTTGGACATCAATCCGGTCAGTGCCGGCTTCACGATATCGCCCAGCACCGTCAGCGGCATCAGCGCGTAAAGCATCCATCCGCTGCCAACCAGGGCAATCCCCGTCATGCCCAGGATGTTGAAGCCGAGGCCCAGAAAGGCGGTCGTCTTCTCGCCAAATCTCTTCAGAAACGGCCGGATCAGGATCCCTTGGACCAGTGCGAACCCTATCCCGACTGCAGCCAGTGAAACGCCGATCTCCCAATTGGCCCAGCCAAACTTCTCTTTGGTGTAATAGCTCCAGACCGCCGGGTATACGTAGTGGCTGAGCGCATAGAGGAACATGGCAACGACGAACCATCCCACCATCGGCACCCTGCGCATCTGATAGAGCGCCCCCATCGGGTTCGCCCGGTGCAATTCGAACTTGCGGCGCTTTTCACGAGGAAGCGACTCAGGGATCAGGAAGTAGCCGTAGGCAAAGTTCAGGAAGGCCAGCGCCGCGGCAGCCACGAACGGCGCACGGGTTCCGAATTCCCCGATGACACCGCCTATCGCGGGGCCGAAGACGAAGCCGACGCCGAAGCCTGCTCCCACAAGACCGAAGGCAGCGGCGCGTTTCTCTTTCGGCGTGACGTCGGCGATGTAGGCGGTTGCCGTGGAATGGGTCGCCCCGGCAATCCCGGACAGAACCCGGCCGATAAACAGGATCAGCAGGTTGGGCGCAAGCGCCATCACCACATAGTCGACCCCCAGCATGAACAGCGAGATCAGCAGCACCGGCCGACGCCCATACCTGTCGGACAGGTTTCCAATTGTCGGCCCGAAAAGGAACTGCATGATCGCGTAGGAAAACGCCAGATATCCGCCCCAGAGCGCGGCGTTGCCAATATCCTCGCCGCTGAGCTCCTGCATCAGATCCGGCATGATCGGGATGATGATACCGATGCCCATTGCGTCCAGCGCGATCGTGACGAACACGAACAGGGCGGAACGGTTACGGGTTTTCTTGGTCATCGGGTCTCGACATTATGTCGACGTTATCCATCCGACTGTCAGAAGTCGAAGCAAATGATACGCGCCAAACTCAAGGCCACAGGCGGTCACACCGGCTGGATACATCAGCCACTTCTCGGAACCGTGCCTTGACCCGTTTTGGCCGCGCGGCGACATTGGAGGTCGATTCAGACGAGGTACCCATGCCGCACGATCATCCGCATTCCCTGTTGCCGCCCGATCCGGCACTCAGGGTCAAGGCAATTGAGACTTTGCTGGTCCAAAAGGGGCTCGTCGATCCGAAGGCGATCGAGGCGATCGTAGAGGCGTACTCGAACGAGATTGGTCCCCGGAACGGCGCTGAAGTCGTGGCCAAAGCCTGGGCGGATCTCGATTTTCTTGGGCGCTTGCGCGCGGATGCGACGGCGACGCTTGCCGAGATGGGGCTGACAGGCCTGCAGGGCGAGCACATGGTCATCGTCGAAAACACCGACACCGTTCACAACGTCGTCGTTTGCACGCTGTGCAGTTGCTACCCTTGGCCTGTCCTGGGCGTGCCGCCGGTCTGGTACAAATCCGCCGAGTACCGGGCCCGGATCGTGCGAGAGCCGCGCGCCGTGCTGGAAGAATTCGGCGTGAATCTGCCGCCGGTCGCCGAGATCCGCGTTTGGGACAGCACCGCCGAGATCCGTTATCTCGTGATCCCCCGGCGCCCCGCCGGAAGCGGACACCTCGACGAAGCGGCACTCGCCGATCTGGTCACCCGCGACTCGATGGTCGGCACCGGGTTTGCCAAGGATCCAGCAGGCCGGGATCCCGCAGGTAAAAATCCAGCAGGCAAAAATCCGGCATGAGGGAGTCTGGCTGATGGATGGCGTGCACGATCTGGGCGGGACCGAAGGCTTCGGACCGCTTCCCATTGAAGAGGAAGAGCTGGTCTTTCACCACGACTGGGAAGCCAGGGTCATGGCCATGCGCATGCTGATGGGGGCTTGGCGAAAGTGGAATCTGGACGCGGGGCGGCATTCGGTCGAGCTGCTGCCGCCCGCCGACTACCTGTCCCTGACCTACTATGAAAAATGGCTCGCATCGCTGGTCAACCTCTCGGTGGGTGCCGGACTTCTAAGCCGGGAAGAGGTGGCAAGCGGCAGGGCGAATGCGACGCCAAAAGCCACACCGCCCATCGATGCCGACGGGTTCCGGGCGCTGATGGCCAAAGGCCGTCCCTCGGGGCGAGAGGTGAACACCGCCCCCGCCCACGCGCCGGGTGACCGGGTCCGCTGCAACAGCTTCAGCCATTCCGGCCACACGCGCCTTCCGCGTTATGTCCGGGGGCGCGTCGGAGAGATCATCCTCTACCACGGTGCCCACGTCCTGCCCGATGCGAGTTCCAAGATGATCGGTGAAGCGCCCGAACACCTCTATACCGTGCGCTTCCTGGCAACCGATCTCTGGGGGCCGGACGCTGACCCAAACCACTCGGTCACGGCCGATCTCTGGGAAAGCTACATTGAACCCGCCTGAGCCCGAGCGCCCTTTCGAAGCACCCTGGCATGCCGATCTTTTCGCGACGACCCATGCCCTCGCGCGCGCCGGGGCATTCAAGTGGACCGACTGGGCCGATGCGTTCGGGGCTGCCCTTGCGAATGCCGACGCAGGTGGCGCGCCGAAGGACGGCTCTACCTACTACGAGATCTGGCTCGGCGCGTTGGAGCAGTTTCTCTCGGAACGCGGGTTGGCTGATCCCGACACGCTGGCCGCGTTGAACGCGGCCTGGCGCGATGCCTATCTGTCAACGCCGCACGGCGAGCCGGTCTCGCTGGACTGAAACGAAAAAGGGCGGGCCCGACGACCCGCCCCCGATCCTGATCAGGTAGATATCAGATCCAGATATCCGACGTGCAGTCGCCGCCCGGATAGCGGGTCTCGTGTGCCCGCGCGGGGCCGTTCGGCTCGCGCTTGAAGTCGACGAAGAACTTCGGATTGATCTTCAGCCCGCCATCCTTGGTGTTGCAGTCGACCTGCACCATGCAGCCGCCGGTCTTGGTCATGTCCGGATAGAACTGGTTGTCCCAGGTCGAGAACAGAGACGTCGTCACGTAAAGCCGCTTGCCATCGAGGCTCAGCTGGATCATCTGCGGCCCGCCCTGGATGACCTTGTTGTTCACCTTAGGCGCACGACCCAGAAGGCCGCCCATCCAGACCTGGCCGGCGAAGACCGGGTTTTCCGGATCTTCGATGTTGTACTGGCGCACATCGCCGTGCAGCCAGTTGGCCAGATACATCCACTTGTCGTCCATCGAGATCAGCCAGTCCGTGATCAGGCTGGGGATCTGGATCGGCCAGCCCACCACATCGACCGGCGGGATATCGATGACCTTCTTGGTTTCGATCTTCTTGCCGTTCTTCCCGTTGGCCTTGAAGTGAATCATGTTCGAGGACAGCGTCGCGCCGACGAACCCTTCAGGCCTGTCCGGGTTGTGCATGAACCGCACTTCCAGCGGGATCATTCCATCGGCACCCAGATCGACGGTCTTCGAGACTTTCTTCTTCTTGAAGTCCCAGAAATGGATCTGCTGGCCGTACTTGCCCTTGGCGACGTCTTCCAGATCGAAGCCCGGCATGAAGGTGTTTGGCGAGGCCCATTCCGAGCTCACCATCATATTGTGCCGCGGCTGGTACCAGAAATCGTAGTTGTACTTCATCTTGCCAAGGTCGTTTTCCCAACGCCCGACAATCTTGAAATCCTTGTCCAGGTGCAGGAACCCGCCCGGTCCGTTCCCCTTCGCATCACCGAGCATCGAGATGATGATGTCGGACCCCAGGCAATGCACCGTGTGCGGGCCGGAAAGGTTGGTCTTCTTCTTGATCGTCGAGCCCTTGATGATCTTGTGGATCCGCGGTGCACGCGGGTCGGTCGCGACGTCAATGATATGTATGTTGGTGGTGCGGACGCCCGGCAATATCAGGTAATCGCGCGACATGCCGCCATCGCTGTGGCAGGACGAGCAGGCATTCCACCCCATGTGGTGCAATTCGTCCCCGATCCCTGGCATTTCGCAGCGGTGGATCACTTTCGAATAGGTGCGCGAGCGGGGGTCATTGTCGATCGTCGCAAGGTAATCCGGCTTTTCGATCCCGGTCCCGGTGTAGATCGCAATCGTGTAAAGTAGCTTTTCCTTTGGGCCCTTTATCGCCGCTTCCGGGGACTCGTATCCCGGTCCGCAGCAGGCTTTCCCGTTCGCTTTTGTGGCCATCTGACCCTCCCTTTAATTTCATCAACGATAGCAAGCTGAGTCGCGACGTAAAGAAAATACATTCGCGCAATGGTATTCATATTTCGATTTTTGCGAGGCGCGGTTTCGCTTTATGCGCGAGTCAGCTGGACCTTTGCCCAGATTTCGCCTCAGACCCGCCAAGAAGTTGACATGCGAATCTCGCCGTTAAAGAACTAGAGAAGGAACTCAGAAAGGGGTGTACTGAGATCATGACTGATGTTCTGAAAATTGCGCTGGCACGGCGCGCAGAGTTGAGCGATGAGGTCGCCAAGCTGGACGACTTTATTCGGATGGCCGAAGCATTGATCCGAAATAACCGGACAGATGCACCTGCATCGCCAAGCGATGCGACAAGACAGGGCGAAACCGGCAGTGACGAAACGCAGGGCGAAACTTCGGTTCGCACTGCGATGCGCAGGTTCGCCGACACGCCGTCGGCCGAGGGTACTGATGTCCCGCGGCCGAACATTATCCGCCGCAGCGGTGTTGCCGCCGGCAACTGATAAAATCGGGCAGTAAAGTTACAGCGGGCGCCCGGGGGGTGTCCGCTGTTCTCATTTTCAGTCCGGGTCCTTGATCTGCCAGACGATGTTGATCGACGCGGTCAGACTGGTTTCTCCCGGTGCAATCGGCACGGACTCAGCGCGAGCCATGGCCACGAACCCCGGCTGCTGGTTGGCCGATGGTTCAGAAATTGACAGGATGGGTCCCAGTTCAATGCCTGCCGCCGCCGCGTAAAGATCGGCTTTTCGCAGGGCGTCAGCCACAGCCATTTGCCGCGCTTCGTCCAGATGCGGCACGGGGTCGGAAACACCGAAGCTGACATATCCGATCCGGTTGGCCCCCAGCCGCACGACCCGGTCCAGAACATCTCCCAGCGCCGCAATATCGCGCACCGTCGCCGTGACCGAGTTGTTCACGACGTAATAGTCGACCTCCAGCGGACCGGCTGTCTTGCGATCCTTGTATTGCAGGCCGATGCTGAACTCGCTGGTTTGAAGGTCGGCCTCGGCCACTCCGCCGCTGCGCAGCGCGTCAATGACAGCGGCGGTACTGGCTGAATTTTTCGACAGCGCCTCGCTCGCGGACTCGCGCCGGGTCGTCACACCAACGCCGAGCGTTGCGATATCCGGAGCGACCGATACCGTGCCCGTGCCGGTCAGGACCAGCTTGCCCGCCTCATCCGCCGGCGCCGCTCCGGATATGGCGGTCGCGAGAACGAACGCCGCCGCAGCCAGACGCATCAGAAAAACGCCTGCAAGCCCGTCTGAGCCCGGCCCAGGATCAGCGCGTGCACATCATGTGTGCCTTCGTAGGTGTTCACGGTCTCCAGATTGACCATGTGCCGGATCACCTGAAACTCCAGACTGATCCCGTTACCGCCGTGCATGTCTCTTGCCATGCGGGCGACATCCAGGGCCTTCCCGCAGTTGTTGCGCTTGACGATCGAAATCATCTCAGGCGCCATCCGGCCTTCGTCGAACAAGCGGCCGACACGCAGGCTGCCCTGTAGGCCCAGCGCGATTTCCGTTTGCATGTCCGCCAGCTTCTTCTGGAACAGCTGCGTCTGCGCCAATGGGCGGCCGAACTGGTGCCGGTCCAGCCCGTACTGACGCGCCGCATGCCAGCAGAATTCCGCGGCACCCATCACGCCCCAGGAAATGCCATAGCGGGCCCGGTTCAGACAGCCGAACGGGCCTTTCAGACCCTCGACATTCGGCAGAAGCGCGTCGTCTGGAACCTCGACGTTTTCCATAACGATCTCGCCGGTGGGCGAGGCGCGCAGGCTCATCTTCTTCGCGATCTTCGGTGCGGTAAGGCCCGCTGTGCCCTTCTCAAGAACGAAGCCGCGGATTGCGCCGCCGTGCTCGTCGGACTTGGCCCAGACAACGAAGACATCCGCCATCGGAGAATTCGAGATCCACATCTTGGATCCGTTCAGCACATAGCCGCCCTGCACCTTGGTCGCGCGGGTCTTCATCGAGCCGGGGTCGGATCCGGCGTCAGCCTCTGTCAGACCGAAGCAGCCGATCCATTCCCCCGATGCCAGCTTTGGCAGGTATTTCCGGCGCTGTTCCTCAGACCCGTAGGCATGGATCGGATACATCACCAGCGAACTCTGCACAGACATCATGGACCGATAGCCGCTGTCACAGCGTTCGACCTCGCGGCTGACAAGACCGTAAGACACATATCCTGCCCCAACGCCGCCATATTCCTCGGGAATGGTGACTCCCAACAGACCAAGCTCGCCCATCTC
>JBCCMP010000159.1:0-10307 GCA_039026295.1 Pseudomonadota bacterium
GCCATCACCGGTGCACGAATGTGCAGACGTGCACGAGAAGTACGCCCGACCATAACCGCCAGTCGCGAGTACCACCATTTTGGCGCTGAAACGGTGTATCGTCCCGTCATCCAGCTTCCACGCAACGACCCCTTGGCACTGCCCGTCATCGGACATGATCAGGTCGGTCGCAAAATACTCGATGAAGAACTCCGCGTTGTTCTTGACGGCCTGTCCGTACAGCGTGTGCAAGATGGCGTGTCCGGTCCGGTCGGCGGCAGCGCAGGTGCGCTGGACCGGGGGGCCTTCGCCGTACTCCGTCATGTGTCCGCCGAAAGGGCGCTGGTAGATCTTCCCGTCTTCGGTCCGGCTGAACGGCACGCCGTAGTGTTCGAGTTCGATAATGGCAGCAGGAGCTTCACGTGCGATGTATTCCATCGCATCCATGTCGCCCAGCCAGTCTGACCCCTTGATCGTGTCGTACATGTGCCACTTCCAGTCATCGGGGCCCATGTTCTTCAGGCTTGCGGCAATGCCGCCTTGCGCTGCCACGGTGTGTGACCTGGTCGGAAACAGTTTTGTGACGCAAGCGGTTTTCAGCCCTTGCTCCGCCATGCCCAGCGTCGCCCGTAGCCCGGCGCCGCCCGCGCCGACAACAACCACGTCATAGGCGTGATCGACATATTCATACGCAGTCATGTCCGTCTCCTCAGCCCGTGAACGCGATCTTTAAAACCGCGAACACCCCGGCAAAGCCACAGAGTCCGCAAAACATCTGGTTTCCCAAGAGCAGGCCTGTGCGCCAGCCCTTGTGATGGACATAGTCTTCGATCACCACCTGCAAACCCTGCATCGAGTGGTGGAATGTCACGGCCAGCCACATGATGGCGACGATGGCATGAAACGGATTGGCGTATGTGGCCAGAACATCTGCGTGTGGCTCGCCCACTGATTGGGCAAATGGAAAGATGGCGAGGATCGAAAGCGGGATCAGCGCGACCGAAGAGACCCGATGCACCCACCAATGGTGTGTGCCCGTCCCAGCGGACCCGTGACCGATCGCCAGACCCTTGGCTGTCTTGTAGCTCATGTCTGCGTTCCTTATGCGACTATCCAGACAAGGGCGGTCAGTAAGAAGGATGCCCCGACCACGATCTTGCCGCTTAGTTCCATCTTATCAATTTCGAACCCGAAGCCCATGTCCCAGATAAGGTGCCGGATCCCGTTGCAGAAGTGATAGGACATCGCCCACGATATGCCCAGCAACACCGGAAGCCCCACCCACGATGTAAGCAACCCGTCGATGAAGGCAAAGTGCACGGCACTCGTCGCGGCGGCCAACAGCCACCACACGATCAAGGCCGTTGCGAACACAAGACCGATACCGGTCATCCTGTGCATTATCGACAGCATCGAGGTGATCTGTGGACGATAAATGGTCAGGTGGGGAGAAAGCGGGCGATTACCGCGATTTACATCAGCCATTTTGGGCCGTCCTCGTCCAAAGTTAGGTCTGTGATTGGGTTCTATACCCGTACTACCGCAAACTAGGTTAACGGGGCTAGTCCCAAGGGGTCGATGTTTGGAAATTGTGACGTAAAAACTCTATGTCCAGCTTTCGAATGAACAGCCGTAACCACACCCTGGCGGTATTCTCGACGGCATGTTTACACTCTGTCCTTGACCGATCTGTGAAACCCGCCAAAGGTGCTTTCAGGGCGAGCTAAGGCATTGCCGTTGCAGCCTTCGGGGCTCCGGATCATGGCCGGTCCGCCTTTTGAGAAATGACAGGGAGACACGTCATGAAACACGCAGTTTTCGCTGCCGCGGCTGTCGCGGCATTTGGTCTGGCCGCACCGGCTTCGGCGCAGCAACAGTTCATCTCGATCGGGACAGGGGGCGTTACGGGCGTCTATTACCCGACGGGGGGCGCGATCTGCCGTCTGGTCAACAAGGACCGCAAAGAGCACGGTATTCGCTGCTCGGCCGAGTCCACCGGTGGGTCGATCTACAACATAAATACCATCCGCGCGGGTGAACTGGAGTTCGGCGTTGCGCAGTCCGACTGGCAGTATCATGCCTACAATGGCACCTCGAAGTTCGAGGATCAGGGCAAGTTTGAAAACCTGCGGGCTGTATTCTCGGTCCATCCCGAGCCGGTGACTGTGATCGCGCGTGGAGACGCGGGGATCTCGAACATCACCGATGCCAAGGGTAAGCGGATGAACATCGGCAACCCGGGCTCCGGTACACGGGGCACCTGGGAGGTGATGGAGGCCGCACTCGGGTGGGAACGGTCCGATCTGAAGATCGCCGGTGAGATGAAGTCGGCTGAAACCGGTCAGGCGGTCTGCGATGACAAGCTGGACGCCTATTTCTGGTTGGTCGGTCACCCATCCGCTCTGACCCAGGAGTCGCTGGCTTCATGTGACACCAAACTGGTGGACGTGACCGGAGACGCCATCGACAAGCTGGTCGCTGACAACCCGTACTACCGCAAGGCCACAATTCCAGCTGGCATGTACGGTGACAACCCGGAGATCCAAACCTTCGGTGTTGGTGCAACGTTCGTCACCTCTGCTGATGTCCCTCAAGAGGTCGTCTACATTGTCGTCAAGGCGGTCTTCGAGAACTTCGATGCATTCAAGAAGCTGCACCCGGCTTTCGGCAACCTGACGGAAGAGCAGATGATCTCTGACTCGCTGTCAGCTCCACTGCATGATGGCGCGATGAAGTACTACAAAGAGCGGGGCTGGATGTAAGCACAGCCGTGACGTTTGTGCGGGGGGACAGCCTCCCGCACATTAGGCAAGACGGGGGATCACATGGCCGTAAGCGAACGCACCGCTGAAGAGATTGCCGCCGAAGTGGATACCGGCGCTCGTGCCCTGACCGGCAGCATGTCCAAGGCCATCCCGACGATTTGCTTCATATGGTCGGTATACCAGCTCTACATCGCTTCGCCGATCCCTTCGCTGCTGACTGAGCACACTGGTGTCAGCTTTTTCTATTTCATCGGAAGTCTGTCGATTTCCCGAAAGATCCACCTCGCCTTCGCAGTCATCCTGGCCTGCATGGCTTACCCGATGCTGCGATCATCTCCACGGAACAAAGTGCCCTGGTACGATTGGCTTCTCCTGGTGTTGGGCGTCGGTACGATCCTTTACATGTTGGTGATGAATTCTCATATCGCCGAGAGGGCAGGGAACTTCACGCACGACTTCATTCCCATCGATATGACTGTCGCGCTGATCGGCATCTTTGTGCTGACCCTGTGTGTCTTCCGAACCCTTGGCATCCCGATGATCATCGTTGCTGCGGTGCTGGCCGGCTATGTCTTCATCGGCGGGGGCAATTGGGGCGGTGCCTCTTTCGTCAAAGGCATGTGGCACTTCTGGATGCAGGAGGAAGGAATCTTCGGCAAACCGCTTGAGGTGTCGGCCCAGACGATTTTCCTGTTCGTGCTCTTTGGCGCCATCCTCGAGAAGGCCGGCGCAGGTGCTTATTTCATCAAGATATCGTTCGCTTTGCTCGGCCATCTGAAAGGCGGGCCAGCGAAAGCTGCGGTTATCGCCTCTGCTATGTCTGGGATGTATTCAGGGTCCTCCATCGCAAATACAGTGACAACAGGAACCTTCACAATTCCGCTGATGAAGCGAACAGGTTTCTCGCCCGAAAAAGCAGGCGCGGTCGAGGTTGCGTCTTCGACGAACGGACAACTGACCCCGCCGGTGATGGGCGCAGCGGCCTTCCTGATCGCAGAATTCACTGGTGTTCAGTACACCGAGATTCTGATGCACGCGCTTGTGCCTGCCTTGGTCAGCTATATCGCGTTGATCTACATCGTGCACCTCGAAGCCTGCAAAATGGATCTGAAGGGTCTGCCAAAGCCGCCGTCGTCGCTGACCTTCATGATGAAACTGATCGGCGTTCTTGGCGGCTTCATCGGGATCGCGCTGCTGTTCGGTTTGGTGCACGTGGTCAAAGATGTCGTGAACAAGGCACTGCCGGGCCTAACGCTGCCATACATCATCGCGGTCTTGACCATCGGGTACCTGGTTTTGCTGTCGGTCGCTGCAAAGCGGCCGGACCTGCCAGAAGAAGATCCGGATGCGCCGATCACCGAGTTACCTCCGGCTGGTGCAACGGCGTTGACCGGTCTCTACTTCCTGATCCCGATAATTCTGCTTCTGTGGTGCATTCTTCCGACGCCTGACCGGCTGTCCGCGCATCTTTCGGCATTCTATGCCTGCGTGATGATGACCGGCGTGGTGCTGACACAGCGGCCGTTGAAGGCGATCCTTCGGGGCACCGGCAATTTGGCGGCAGAGTGGAGCCGCGGGGTCGATGATTGGGTTGCCGGGATGATCGGCGGTGCCCGCAACATGATAGCCATTGGCATCGCGACAGCGGCCGCAGGGATCATTATCGGGTCGATTGCCCTTACAGGCGCACACCAGGTCGTCGGGGAATTCGTCGAATATCTGTCCGGCGGGAATCTGCTGTTGATGCTGATCCTTGTCGCGATCATGAGCCTGATCTTGGGTATGGGGCTGCCGACGACCGCGAACTATCTGGTGGTGTCCTCCCTCATGGCCCCGGTCATCGTGGCCCTGGGCGCCAAGTCCGGCCTGATTGTGCCGCTGGTCGCGGTGCATCTCTTCGTCTTCTACTTCGGGATTTTGGCCGACGACACGCCGCCCGTCGGGCTGGCCGCCATTGCGGCAGCGGCGATCGCGAAGGGTGACCCGATAAAGACCGGCGTGCAGGGTTTCGCCTATGACATTCGTACGGCGCTGCTGCCATTCCTGTTCATCTTCAACACCGAATTGTTGCTGATCGATGTGACCTGGTACAAGGCGATCTTTGTATTCTGCGTCGCGGTAATAGCGATGATGTTGTTCGCATCCGCGACACAAGGCTGGCTGCTGACCCGAAATCGGGTGTGGGAGTCCGCCATTCTGCTACTGATCGCCTTCACGCTGTTCAGACCAGGTTATTTCCTTGATCAGGTCTCTCCGCCCTACGATGACACCGAACCGACAAAGGTGTTCGAAGTCGTGGAAAGCGCGGCAGAGAATGGCGTGCTGACCTTCGTTGTGACTGGCCCGGATTTCGATTCCGGCGAGGTTACGTCTACAACTTTGCTCGTACCGATGGGTCGGCCGGCAGAGGCAGCCGCGCGACTGGAAAAAGCCGGGTTGCTGGTCACCGTCGAAGACGGGTTTGCCAAGATTGAAGAGCCGTTCCCGCAGACGCCATTCTTCGAAAAAATAGGAACGCTGTTCGACTATTACTCCGACGACCCCGTCCATGTCTCAAAGGTCCGCGAGAAGACCGAGCGGATGCCGAAAGAGATCTTCTACATCCCGGCCCTTATCTTGCTGGCCGGGATCTTTCTGCTGCAGATGCGGCGACGGAAACTGCTCGCGGCGTGAAAAGCGGCTTAAGTGGAGGCGTGAGCAGTCGGACGTGTCCGTCAATTTCTGAGTCGGCATAGCCGTTGCTGACGGCCGTTGGCTGACCCATTTGGTTCCTTTGCGCGAATGGCGATTTCGCGAGAATACCTCTGATTGCAATCTGCGTTCGAAACAAGGCGCTCCTGCAGTTGCAAGTTGTTCGTCACCGGCCCGGATGAGACGATTGCAGACGCAAACAATCGGGGGTGGATCCAATGGCGAAGTCAAATTCAAGTCGCATAGACGATACGATCAAATTTATCCGTACCACTGCTGCCGCCGACACGATCTCCGATGCGCACAGATCGGTTCTGGCGGATGAACTGATCAATTGGAAACTACACCTGTCCCCGGGACAGATCGACACGATCGGTGGTTTTTTGGCCCAGGGCAATGCGGGCCATCGGGCCGGCACGCGACGAGATCGCAATTATGTCCGGGCGAGCATCCTTCTGAACTGTGCGTTCATTCTGCAAAGCGCGGCTTGGGCGGGTTTTGCGACCGGTCAGAAGGCGGTCCCCGGGAACTATGAGAACCTCTACAAGTGGGCACTTGCCCCGGCACGAGACAGGGTCATGACCAAGAGCAATCGGATCGTCAGAGTGCTGGGCGATCTGGTTGCCGACCCGGTCGGATTTCTACGGGAACAGCAAGTGACAATCCGTTGTGCGGGTGACGCCAATCCAGAAAATGCTGCAGAAAGCATCGGGACCTTCACGCCCTATTTCGAGGATGGAACGCTGAAGTTCGCCGATCGTCGGCCGCCAGATTATGCGACCGTGACGATGAGCGCGATCGGGGTCTACACTACGGATTACGGCACGCAGGTCCGTAGTGCCGACGGCGGTGTGAATGCAATCACCGGTGTCGATACGTCCCTCGGTGCAGATTGCGGGTTTCTTTTTACAACCCAGTTCACCGGATGCGGATTCTGTTTCGAGCGCACCGGCGATGGATCGAGGATGCTGTGCGCGCATGTCGATCCAGGTGGCCGGGGCAGCGCTTATTCTGCCCAGGATGTGCGTGCCGCCATGGTCGGAGTGGACGGAGGGGCAGGCGGCAGTTTTTCCAACTCCATCGGCGCGGACTTCAATTGCTATGGGAAGGTGCCCGTTGGAACGTCGGACATAACTTCACCCGATTTCGGTTATCCTCAAAACTGCGGGCAGATGACCATCATCGGCATCAGGGACGGCGTACAGTGGAAGCTTTACGCGCAAGTGCTGCACAATGACCTGACAACGCTGACTGCCGCCCGCATCGACGGTTGAACCTTGTTTCCGGGTGATTGAAGCAGTCGCAGTGTCTTGACCAGTCGAGCATCCAGAATGAGGCTGCATTGAAGCGCATGGAGTATCTTCAATGACCCGCCCGAATTTTCTGATCATACAGGCTGACCAACTGACATCTCAGGTCTTGTATGCTTACGGTCGCCCACTCGCGAAAACGCCGCATGTTGACGAGCTTGCGGCGCGGGGAATGGTCTTTCGAAACGCCTATTGCTCTTACCCGCTTTGCGGGCCATCGCGCATGTCGATGATGACGGGGCGGCTGGCCAGCCGGATCGGGGCATTTGACAACGCGGCTCAACTGAGCTCCGAGATACCGACCTTTGCTCACTATCTGCGCGCGCAGGGCTACCGGACAACCCTGTCCGGCAAGATGCATTTTGTTGGTCCGGATCAGTTGCACGGGTTCGAGGAAAGGCTCACGACCGACATCTATCCTGGCGATTTCTACTGGACGGAAAATCTCGAGAGCAGAGACGAAAAACACAAATCTGACGATCGCGGCGTGACCATGTGCGGGATCTGTGACCGGTCAGTGCAGCTCGATTACGATGAACTGACCATGTTCCATGCCGAACAGCACCTCTGGGACATCGCTCGGCAAAAGGTCGACCGACCGTTCTGCCTTTTCGTTTCGCTCACCCATCCGCACGATCCGTATTTCTGCACGCAGGAATACTACGACAGATACACGGATGACGAGGTACCACTGCCAACCGTTGGCAGGGTTCCGTCCCAGGCGGCTGATCCGTTGAGCAGGTTCATCACCGAGCGTCATGTTCTGGATCAGGATTTTGATCCTGCAATAATAAGAAAGGCGCGGCGGGCCTATCTGGGCTCCTGTTCCTACATCGACGATCAGGTAGGTCGCCTGATGACCACCCTGAGTCAGGCCAGGCTGCGGGACAATACCGTAGTCATCTTGCTTGGAGATCACGGAGAAATGCTTGGTGAGCGCGGGATGTGGTTCAAACGGCACTTCTTCGAATGGTCTGCGCGAGTTCCAATGATCTTTTCCGGCGGCAACGTCCCCGCCGGAACGCGGGATGAGAACGTAACTCTGACGGATCTGGCCCCCACGCTTCTGGCGCTTGCCGACGAATCTGGATCAAATGCGTTCATCGAGCCTTTGGAAGGCCGCGATCTAACGCCGCTGATGTCTGGCAATTCGGATGGCTTTGACAACGTCGCGGCGGCTGAAGTGATGTCTGATGGCCTTTCCGCACCGATCTTCATGCTAAGAAGGGACGACTGGAAGATCATTTGGGGGCCTGAACATCCTCCGCAGCTTTTCGATCTTGAAGCAGACCCTGAGGAACAGGAAGACCTTGCCAATGATCCGACGCATGCGGCGCGGCGCGAAGCATTGATCGCAGAAGTGCACGGCATCTGGGACGCCGAAGAGTTGCAATCTCAGATCAACCTGTCGATCGCGCGCCGCTTGCTCATACGAACCGCGCACGATGTTGGCCAGGCACCGCGATGGGATTTCGTCGCCAGCCCTGAAGATGACCGGTGGTGCCGGACAGGTGCTGACTATTCGGCCTGGGCTCTGGACGTGCTCAACCCCAGATAGCACAATAGCGCAGGGTTAAAGCCTAAAAAAACTGAGAGCATGATGAAACCAGATTGAAGCCTATCTTGCTTTTGCGAGGTAGTTTGAACACTCCTGCGACGTGAGTCGGTCGAGGAACGAGCCGATCTTGCGCCATGTGGACTCCATTGTCTGTTCGGTGGCATTGTAGAGCACGTTTTTTAGCCTTTGGACGACCTGTTCGATTGGGTTCAGGTCGGGATTTTGGGAAGGCAAAAGTAGCAGGTGCGCCTGAGCTGTGCGGATTGCTTTGCAAACAGCCTGTCCGCTGTGGCAGCCGGGGTTGTCCATCACCACCACATCGCCCGGGCGCAGGGTTGGGGCGGGAACCTGGTCGACTTAGGCTTTGAAGGTTTCATCGTTGACCGGGCGGTAAAGGACAATCGGCGCATCGATCCGGTCGTGGCGTAGCGCTACGGTGAAAGTCATGGTGCGCCAGTGTCCATGTGGCGCACGTCCAATTAGACGTTCGCTCTTGGGCACCCAAATACGCAGCGGAGCCATTTTGGTCTTGGCCGATGTTTCGCCGATGAAGACCAACGGGCGCGGGTCGATCTCGCCCTGATGCTATTTCCATTGGGCCCGGCTGCGGCTCACATCGGGGCGGTTCTGCTCCTCGACGACCTGCGTCAATTTCTGAAAGAATACTCAGAGCGATGTACGTAGGGCCAAACAAGGCGATAGTCGACCTTAAGCCTGCGTTCGGCCCGTTCGAAAATCAGTCCGCGCAAAGTGAACGGGTCTTCTATCCGCTAAAGTAACCGCGCCTCATTCGCGCCTACGAGCTTGCGAGGGGGGCGCGCCAATCGGCACCGGAGCGCAACTCCCGGTCTCGCGCAAACGCCGAGAGCATTTTAGGACGTTGCATGGGGATCTATCCTGCGCTAATGCAATCTCACGCACGCTCTGACCAGCCAAATGCCGCGCCATTGCGCTTTCCTGTAGGTCCATCCCGCATGTCCATCGAAAACGCTTTGCACACTGCTCCCCCTTCGTCTCGCGACGAGCCGTAGGAAAACAGCAAGATCAGCCACCTCGAAGCTCCTTCCGCTTCAAGCGGACGTCATGCCGCTCTAACGAAAAAATCGTAAATGCTCTGCCACCGTCATCGACAAGAGCGACTGTTCTCACAAGCGCTCGTCCCTCATTGGAAAATGGAAATCTATACCACTGGCTTGGGGTGGTTAGAAAAGAATCGGTCTCGTACCTGCTGCCGGAGACGTAGCGTGAACCGATCGGTTGATCATAATCTCATCCGCGGATTTTAACCGCATGACCCTATCCGTCGCGGGCTTGCCTCTCTGGCGCGCCGGACGCTTTTGCCGACGAAGGCCGTGAGTTCCCTGACCTCATCCGCCGTCTCCAGCATGCTGCACAAGATGGTTTTGCTGTCGGCATCAGGCATGCAGCCGTGTTCTGCGGGCGATGTCCCAGATGAATGCCGCGAGTTCGCGAGCGATGGTGGTCAGGACGCGAAATTGCAGTTTACCCGTTCGCGCCGGACCGGCGCTCCGCGGGAACGCCCAGATGGTACCGAACCCAGCAAAGTCCTCAGCCGGCGCGGCGTTGCGACGCGGGTAATGTCGCCGACCTCAGCGGCCATCTTCGGCTGTCGCACCGGAAATCGTGTCCGTATTCAGGTTCTACCTGATTTGTAAAACCCTGGTCAGAGGCTCTCTCCTTCACTTTTCGGCCCTCACAACGGATCGGTGAGGGGTTGCCACGGCAACGCCGCAATGCGCTCATCTGGTCACGGTGATGTCGTCGCCATGGACAACCTTTGCAGCTACAAAGGCCGGTGCGTCCGGGAACTCATCGGAGCTCTGGGTGTGGCCCTTACGTTCTTCTAAAGCATTTTGCCTTTAATCTGAGGCATATCCGGCAGCTTTGAGGAAGTTCCAGCACTCGTTTGGATCGAATAGATCGCAAATGTCTCCGAGCGCATTGAACAAGGCATCGAATGTTCGGGCTCCGATTCGCCGGAGA
>JBCCMP010000160.1:0-10261 GCA_039026295.1 Pseudomonadota bacterium
CATCATGGCGATCTGCGAACGCCCGCTCTACCAGCACACCTATTTCGGCGATGTGGCCGAGCCCGAGGGCAACGCCCACCCGCTGCTGGCCCCTTTCGGCAGTTTCCAGTGCCGCGACGGCTGGGTCGCGATCGGCTGTCCCTATGATCATTTCTGGGTGACGCTGACCCGGATCATGGGCTGCCCGGATATGGGCCATGACCCCCGGTTCGCGCTCGGCCCGGACCGTGCCCGAAACGCCGATGCCTGCAATGCCCTGGTGACCGCCTTCACGTTGCAGCGCACAAAGGACGAGCTCGCCGATCTGCTGGGCGGCAAGGTGCCCGTCGGCCCCGTGAAGACAGCGCCAGAGATCCTGACCGACGCCCACACGGCCGCGCGCAACATGCTGGCAGAGGTAGAGCAGCCGGGCCCGGGCGGCGGCACCTTCGGGATCGCGAACACCCCGCTGCACTTCCTCGAATCGCCGGGCGGCGTAAAAGGCCGCGCGCCGGTACTGGGCGAACACACCCGCGCAGTTCTGGCGGATTACGGCTATGGAGTGGAGGAGATCGATGCCCTCTTCGCCGGCGGGGTGGTCGAATAGGCTTTTTTCCGTCCCGGATGTTTGAATTTTAGGGAATTTTTAACGGTCGACACCTATTTCTGTCGCCGCTTCGAAGCAGACTACATTTTCCCCTCGGCTGGTCGCGCCGTTGAGGGGGCGGGGACTAACGGCTGATCAGCCGCCTTGCCGCGCCTGGCAAGGACCCAACCACGAACAGGACCCAATCGACCATTGGATCCATTCGAAACCTGGACGCCTTGAACCGGTGCCAGACCCCGAGCGGACATGATCGATGATCCTCCGCCCAGATCGAGCTTCCTCCCCACCGTCACGAGATCGCATTGCCCGCTGACGCGCTTTCGCGTGTCTTTTCAGTCGGTGTCAATCGCCGGAAAAATCATAGCGGTGCAGCGAGCGTCCGTTGGCCTTCAGCCAGTCGCGATGCGTCTTCCACCCCGGGCACAGCTTTTCGCAGAGGTCCCAGAACCGGGCGGAGTGATTCATCTCCACCAGATGCGCGGCTTCGTGGGCGGCGACGTAATCCAGCACTGCGGGCGGGGCCATGGCCAACCGCCAGGAAAAGCTGAGCGTGCCGGTTGACGAACACGACCCCCACCGGCTGCGGGTGTCGCGCAGTGAAATCCGCTCGATCCGGCGGCCAAGGCGACGCGCATAGCCGCGCGCAGCCGGCTGGACCGCATCGCGGGCACGCAGCTTCAGCCAGGTGGCCACCCTCGGCCCCTCGGCCCCTGCGCCCTGAAGAACCAGATCAGACCCCTCGATGACCGGCGGACGGCGCGGCCCGGCGCGTTCGACGAGGCGCAGATAGTGTCCATCGACCAGAACCCTGGCCCCCGCGCGCACGATCACCTTTGGCCCCTGCTTGTCCAGCGCCTTGCGCAGCCAGTCTGCCTGCCGGACCAGAAACGCCCGGCTTTCGGCCTCTGGCACGCCGGGGGGCTGGGTCAGGATCGCACCGTCGCCGCCCGGGTCCAGCCGCAGCGTGAACCGGCGCGCCCGCTTGTTGCGGATCAGCGTAACCCGGCAGGGGGGATCTTTCAGATCGATCGTCGACATGGGCCGAAAATGCCCTGCAGGATGGACAGGCTCAACCTTTAACAGGCATCCGGCGCGCGCGGATGAAGTCGCGGATCTTCGGCTGGATGTTGTTGCGGAACCGGCTGCCGTTGAAGACGCCGTAATGGCCGACCTTGTCCTGCACGTAATGCAGTTTTTTGTCGTCGGCCAGGTTCACGCACAGATCCTGGGCCGCCCGGGTCTGGCCGCGCCCGGTGATGTCATCCTTTTCGCCCTCGACCGTCATCATTCCGATATCGGTGATGGCGCCCGGGTCAATCAGATGGCCGCGATGGCGGAACCGGCCCTTCGGGATCAGGTGTTTCTGGAACACGGTCTCGACCGTCTGCAGGTAGAATTCCGCCGTCAGATCCATGACGGCCAGGTATTCGTCATAAAACGACCGGTGCGCCGCAGCGGAGTCGCCGTCGCCCTCGATCAGATGATGAAAGTGATCGACATGGGCATCGACATGACGGTCGAGGTTCATGGACATGAAGCCCGACAGCTGCAGAAATCCGGGATAGACGCGCCGCATCACGCCCGGATTTGGCCATGGTACCGAGACGATCACGTTCTGCTCGAACCAGCTCAGCGGGCGGCTTTGCGCCAGGTGGTTGGGCTCGGTCTGGTTGATCCGGGTGTCGATCGGGCTGCCCATCAGCGTGACCGACGAGGGGCGCGCTGGATTGCCCGCCTCTGCCATCAGCGCGGTCGCGACCAGAACGGGCACGCCGGGCTGGCAGACCGCCATGACCGCGGGCCTGTCGCCGTCCCGGGCGAGAAACTCGCAGAACTCGATGATGTAATCGGTGTAGTCGGCCAGATCGAAATAACCGTCGGTCAGCGGCACGTTCCGGGCATCGGCCCAGTCGGTGACGTAAACGTCGTGTTCCGGCAGCATTGCTTCGACCGTGCCGCGCAAAAGCGTGGCGAAATGGCCGGACATCGGCGCGACGATCAGAACCTTCGGATCGTTCTTCGCCCCGGCAATTGTCCCTTCGCGGCGAAAGCGCAGGAGATCGCCGAAAGGCTTGCTCAGCACAACCTCCTCCGAGACGGGAACGAACTCGCCCATCACTTCGGTTTCGCAGACATCCCAGTCCGGCTTGCCATAGCGCCGCGTGGCGTCGACGAACATCTCGAATGCCGCCGCGGTCGCGCGGGCCGGATAGGTCATCGCGAAAGGATTCATCGGATTAGACAGCGCTTTGCCGCCCATTTTGGCCATCGTGCGCATCGGTGCGATGGCCGCATGGGTCATTTCATAGGCATGATAGAGCAAATTATGAGTCCCTTCAGAACACCACCCCAGCGTCTTACGCAAAGGTTAAGGAGAGTTTGCGGGTGCAGCAAGGAATTTCGCGCGTGCGAAAGGCCGCTCTGGCTCAACCGCGATACCCTTTGACAGGCGACCATGGGTTGTGGCATTCGCGCTCATTCCCGATTCGTCCGATCAAGGAATCAAGATGCCAAAGCCTGAATGGGGCGTGAAACGGACGTGCCCGACAACCGGCCAGCGTTTCTACGACTTGAACCAGAATCCGATCATCAGCCCCTACACGGGCGAGGTGGTCGAGTTGTCGGCCAAGCCCAAAACCGTGGACGTGGCCGCCGATCTGGCGCGTGCGACGGCGGCGACGGCGGCCAAGGAAGAATCGCTGGTCGATGACGAGGATGTCGAGGAAACGGATGCGACCGAAGAGGACGCACTGCTGGACGACGACGATGACGGTGACGACGACGATGCCAGCCCGACCCTGTCCGATGAAGAGGGCGAGGACGCGCCGGTCGAGTTCGACGATCGCGTCCTGATCGACGAGGACGATGACGACGAAAACCCCCTGGGTGATATCGGCGACATGGGGTCGAAGGACGATCAGGAAAGCTGAATTCCGGCGGGCCGCGGGAATGCCACTTGATTCTCCCGCAGCCCCCGCCTAGTTTCCGCCCGCCTGCGGGCAGATGGGGCCATAGCTCAGTTGGGAGAGCGCTTGAATGGCATTCAAGAGGTCGGGGGTTCGACTCCCCCTGGCTCCACCAAACCCCTCTCAACCCGTTGAGAACGCTCAAAGCCCCCGATTTTGGGGGCTTTTTGCTGTTCATTTGCCGCGATAAGCCCATGGCGGGAGCGAAATCTGCCGCAAACCTCCTCAAACGAGGCAACATCTAAACCGCTCGGATCTACGTGCCGAATGATCTTCAATAGGCGATGGGACGCCGAGAGCTTGCCGAAGCCGTACATACCGGCGATCCGCGAAAGCTTCCCGCCGTGATGCAGATAAGCCGCGTCCTGCCGTGACCCGAAGATCGGGTCTTTCGTGTGCACCCGGTCGATCTCTTTCCTCATGGCGCGTCTGTCCGCGGCGGTCCCGACCGGCGTGCAGTTCCTTCACCTCCACCCCGGTCGGCCCGTCACACCTGCAGCCGCAGTTAAAGAAACCTGCCAGGGCTTCGGCAGTCTGCCGCTTCCACGTGATCACGTGGTTCGGATGCACCTGATGCCTGGCGGCGATCTCATGAACCGTCTTGTTGGCTCGCAGTGCCTCCAATGCGATCTTGGCTTTAAACCGGTCTGCGAACGTCCGGCGTTTCGCCATACTTCTATACCTGAAATGGTTTGGGACACACTACGAGTTCCCGATCCAGTTTTCCGGGACCATTTCAAAAACCAAGGCTCTCCGGAAGACCGAAGAAAATCGGGGTCCACGTCCATGGATATGGCGTCTGCCGGAATGCCGAGGGTGCGGCCAATCTCGGCAACCTTTCAGGAACCGTGCAGGCCCGGTCCCGGCAAAACCCAGGCAGCCGAGTTCCGGGTTGATCAGACTTCCAGCCTGGTCAAAAACCTTTGGTACAAGCTGACGCCCACTGTAGGTTCTCCAGACCCAGAACTGACATCCGGATTGAAGTCGATCGAAAACCCTGAAAAATCCGCTCATTCGCCGGGCAAACTGATCCTGTCAGGCGAACATTCCGTTCTATACGGCGCGCCGGCTTTGGCCATGGCGATCGATCTCTACATAGAAGTATGGTTCAAGCCGCTTTCACTTGGAGAGGGTATCCGGACAGCTTTTGCCAGTCTGTCCGAAGGTGCCACGTACCCGATCAAGCTTCTTTCGCAACTCAAGTCGACGCTCGACACACGCTTCGATCAGTTCGCTCGCGGTGAATTGACGGTGCAGGATGTGCTCAGCCAACCGGACGATCTTGCTGTCTATGCCTTGGCCACGTTGCTGGAGGATAGGGCAAATGACACGGATGCCATGCTGGGTTTGGGCGCGGTGCGCCAGTTGCCGACACCGGGTGAATTAGGAAGCCGCTCGTCCCTGCCGATCGGGGCGGGTATGGGGTCTTCCGCGGCGATCGTGGCCGCGATTACGATACTCTTTGAAAATCTGCTCAATCGGTCAAAAACACCCGAGGAACGGTTGGATCGCGTGCGTTGGTGCGAACGGTTGAAACACGGCAAGGCAGGACCGATCGATGCAGCAAGCGTCGTCTACGGCGGGCTCGTCCAGGTAAGGGATCTGGGACATGCTGCACGACCCGAGCCGCTTGGTCTCGCGGAGAAGAACAGCCTTGTTTCCGGCGAAGGCTGGTATTGGATCCTGCATGGAAGACCCGCTTCCAGCACCGGCGATTGTGTAAGCGCTGTTGCGGACAAGCACGGCAATGACCGCCCGCTTTGGGATGCTTTCGCTGCCTGCACAAAAGCCTTTGAAGAGGCGGTCGTCTCGGACAAGGATCCTAAATCGGCTATCTCTGAAAATCATCGTCTGCTTAAAAGTATTGGTGTTGTACCCGAGGCGACGCAGGCATTGATTTCAGAGCTCGAAGCCGCGGGTGCCGCAGCCAAGATCTGTGGTGCTGGCTCGATTTCAGGGGACGCGGGGGGCGCAATTCTCGTGCGTCTGGACGATCCTGCTGCAATGCCCGCATTGATGGGCAAACATCCCGATGTGCAGTGGGCACCGTTGAGAATGGCGCGAAAAGGGGCATCCTCTGGCCCGGCAAGCCATGCCGTGCGATCACGCAGCGAGAAAGAACCGATGACGTGACGAAAAGCGCAGGCGGCATCCTGGCCAGCGCACCGGGGTCGGTTATGATCACAGGGGAACACGCGGTCGTTTACGGCCATCGCGCAATCGTCTGTGCGATCGAGCAGCGCGTGTTCGTCACCTTGAGCCCACGCTCGGACAACAAGATTTCCATCACCTCTGAAATCGCGCCCAGGCTAGAAACCGATCTGGATCATTTGGCTGCGGGTGGCCAGTACCGGTTTGTCCTGGCGGCGTTCGCGACGTATCGCGGCCGCCTCTCTGAAGGATGCGATCTCGGCATCCGCTCGGAAATCGATCCCAGGTTGGGGTTGGGATCTTCCGCGGCTGTGACAATCGCCTGCCTTGGCGCAATAGCGACCTGGACCGGATGCGATCAATCTGCGTTGCATTCCGATGCCTTGGCGATTGTACATGACCTGCAGGGACGCGGCAGCGGCGCAGATTTGGCGGCCAGCCTCAAAGGTGGCTTTGTCGCGTACCAAGCCGCGGAGACTGGCAGAAATGAAGCGCGGATCACCGGACTTCCCAAACCACCTGCGCCGCTCAGTCTGAAATACAGCGGCTACAAGACGCCAACCGGCGAGGTTCTCGCCCGGATCGCAGAAGAAATGGCCAAAGACGCCCCATTTTTCGATGCGCTTTACGTGCGCATGGGACAGACCGCAGAAGAAACGATCGAAGCCGCGCAAAACGGCCGCTGGGCCGATTTTTACGCCGGGCTGAATACCTATCAGGATCACATGGCGGCCCTTGGTGTATGCGACGAAACACTGGGACAAATCGTTGATGAGGCGCGCCTTGAGGCAGCGACGCAGGCGGCGAAAATCTCGGGCTCAGGTTTAGGTGACTGCGTGTTGGCGTATGGACCGCCGCCTGCGGGCTTTGAACAGATGACACCGGCGAAAAATGGCTTGAGCATTGATGCCTGACTTCGTGCGTGACCTGATCCATAGCGCGATGGCCGAGGTCACCGAGGCGAATGCATTCACCGCCTATGCGCCCAGCAACATCGCGCTGTCCAAGTATTGGGGGAAAAGGGACAGCGCCCTGAACCTGCCCATGAACAGTTCCATCTCGATTTCATTGGGTCAGTGGGGCTCGCGAACAACCGTCGCGCCGTCCCCCACCGCCGCAGATATTGTTTGTCACAATGGGCAGCAACTGCCCGGGGACGCTGATTTCATGCGCCGGACGCTCGCCTTTGTCGAAATTTTCCGGAACGGGCGCGACCTGCCACTTGCAATCACCACCGAGAATACGGTCCCGACCGGCGCTGGCCTGGCATCGTCAGCCTCGGGGTTTGCCGCCCTGACCCGCGCCTTGTGCGGTGCATTCGCGCTCGAACTTGATGAGACGGCGATGAGTCTCATCGCAAGACATGGCAGCGGCAGCGCCGCACGGTCGCTTTGGCACGGCTTTGTACGTTGGAACGTGGGGGAACAGGCAGACGGCTCCGACAGCCATGGCGTTTCTCTGGACCTCAGATGGCCTGCGTTTCACATCGCGATTCTGGCGGTGGATACCGGGCCCAAAACGAAGAGTTCGCGCAGCGGAATGAACCACACAGTCGAGACGAGCCCGCTTTTTGCGGCTTGGCCGGCTATGTCAGAGGTGGACTGCGATTTCATCGAAACTGCCATTGCCGAGAAGAGATTTGATCTTTTGGGCCCCCGGGTCGAGGCGAATGCCCTGGCGATGCACGCAACCATGCTGGCCGCGCGCCCGTCGTTGAAATACCTGAGTTCGCAGAGCTGGCAGAGCCTCGAACGACTTTGGGAGGCCAGGGCACAAGGGCTCAACGCATTTGCCACGATGGACGCAGGGCCAAACATAAAGCTCGTTTTTCTTGAAGATGAGACGTCGGATGTGTTGCAGATCTTCCCAACGGCAGAAGTTATCGATCCGTTTGGATTTGCGTGACCGTGGTTGCCGTGGCTGAAATCAGCGTGCCTTTTGTCCGCACATCAGAGCAGGCTCAAGAACGCCGCACATGATCGATAAAAGTGACCGGAAAGCCCGTTATTGCCGTCCCACTGAGGACCCGGTCCAAAGGGCGTTTGTAACAACTTCGTTTACTCGGCTTCTGCCCGCCCAGCCTTAAACTGGCTGTCGAAGACGACAGAGGGTCGAACATCTCGCTTCGCCCCCACGGCAGGAAGCACAGTTGAGCGTTATGCGGAGAAGCAAATGCTGCTGAGACTACAGACCGGTTTGCCAGCCTGACATCGTCGCAATGTGTATACCGGTGAACCAGTCTGCCAATTGAAACGTATCTCAACCGAAGCGTATCGGACCGGATGGATGACGTGATGCGGACCCTGATAGCCCTCATCTTACTGACGTGCATCGTCTCGCCAGTGCAGGCCTTCGAAACACGGCGCATGGTCTTCGAACATGACGGCGAACGCCGACAGGCGCTTGTTGACTTCGACCCCGACATACGGAATGCGCCGATGCTGGTGGTCCTGCACGGGGGACTGGCGGGGCCTCTAACCGTGCGTCGCCGCGCGGGAGTGACGCTGGCAGGCAAGGGTTGGGTCGTTGCGTGGCCGTCGGCCATAGATGACTGGAACGACGGGCGTGTCGATTGGAACGGCAATCCGTATGACACAGCTGATGACATCGGGTTTTTGCGCCGGATGATCCAGGACCTGTCCAGTCGCGGCATCGTGGACCCCGGCAGGGTATTCTTCGCGGGCCCCTCGATTGGCGGTGTCATGGCGCTGCGTCTTCTGTGTGACGCCCCTGACATGGTCGCAGGCGTGGCGGTCGCAATTGCGAGTTTTCCAAGCGGGACGCCCTGTCGCTCGGGCCCTCCGAAGCCCATCTTGTACATCCACGGAACTGATGATGACATCATGCCGGCTGCCGGTGGCCGGATCGGTGGGTGGAACCCTTTGGTCCGTGACCGAGGTCATGTGGACTCGGTCAAAGATACGGTAGCGCATCTTGCACGGCGAAACCGCTGCTCAGGATTTGAGGAGAATGCGCTGCCTGATATCGCAAAGACTGACGACTCGACTGTATCCCTTCGGACGTACAGGAACTGTGCCGAACCGATCGTTCATTACATCGTGCAGGGCGGTGGCCACACCTGGCCGGGATCACCCGAGTCCCGTCTAAGCCTCTGGGTCGGCAAAACCAATCGCGACTTTTCAGCTCCCCGGGTAGTTGAAGAGTTTTTCCAGGCCCATATCTCCAGATAATTCCACTCGATAAATCGGTTTTCAGTAAATTTTCAATTCGGAACTGGAGTGTTTCGCAGCGTGTGACTCTGCACCGAAGAAGGTTTCGATGTCCGATCGCTGCGTTATCTTTCGTGCCGGCGAACTGAGTGTCCTTCATGGGCCGTCGGGACGGCAAGAATAAAGGCCGAAGATCTGCTGCCGGCGTTCCAGAGCGAAATCCCCGGGTGCCACTGGTGCTGGCCGGGAACTTGGAACCGGGAACTTGGCACCGGGAACTTGGCACCGGGAACTTGGAACCGGGAACGTGGCACCGGCAGGCGTCTTTTTCGCGTGGGCGCCGACGATCTTGAGTGAAGGAAAAGGATCACAGACGAAACCCTCAAACACTGCGGCCTGCACACTCAGGTGCAGGCGGCACAATCGGAGACACAATCGTCGGAAACAAATTCGATGAAACTCTCCGTCAACGTCGTGCTGCGACCGGCCCAAGTCATCTGAAAACTGACAGCCTCGGCCGTGGTTCGGACACGGCAGAAAGCATTGCCCGGTTCCCTTGCATCCGGAGAGCCGGGCGGAACTTAAGGCTTGCGCGAAAGGTCCGTGCGGGTTCGGGTTGGCTCATTTGCGAAGAATGTCATCCAGGCGCGCCTGTTCTTCCTCGCTCAACGCCTCGGTGCGCCCGCCCTGACGTCGCAGGTAGATCAGCGCGCCCGCAAGGCCGATGATGAAGAGAACCGGCCCGGCAAGCCAGAGCATCAGATTGGCGGCAGAGAAGCTGGGCTGGAGCAGCACGTACTCGCCATAACGGGCAACCAGATAGTCGCGCACGCCCTGATCGGTGTCGCCGGCCACGAGACGTTCGCGGACCAGCAACCGGAGATCGCGCGCCAGATCGGCGTTCGAGTCGTCGATGCTTTCATTGCGGCAGACCAGACATCGAACCTCTTTCGAGATCTGGCGTGCGCGTTGCTCAAGGACCGGGTCGTCCAGCATCTCGTCCGGTTGCACTGCGTGGACCGGCGTTGCCATCAGCAATGCAAGCAGCAGGAATGTGATCCGTGCCACTGCGCACTGCGCATAGAAGCGGAAGGTCATTCAGCAGGAACCGCGTTTGGAATACGCCGCTTGGCAGCGCCGACCCGGTAGCGCCGGTCCGTCAGGCTGACCGCGCCGCCGATGGCCATGATCAGCGAGCCGAACCAGATCCAGTTCGCGAGAGGCTTGTAATAGGACCGCACCGCCCAGGCGCCATCAGCAGACTGATCGCCCAGCACCAGATAGACGTCGCGGGTCAGGCCGGGGTCGATTGCAGCTTCGGTCGTCGGCATGCGCTGTACCGGATAAAAGCGTTTTTCCGGACACAGATACGTTCTTGGCTCGCCGTC
>JBCCMP010000161.1:0-10202 GCA_039026295.1 Pseudomonadota bacterium
CGGTGACGCACAGCTTCCCGCGAAGCGTCCCGCCAAAGTGGAGTCGGCCACACTCGGCAAACGTTTCGTGCGTGCCCTGCAAGATGCCTTGCGTGCCGATGTAGATCCAAGAGCCGGCCGTCATCTGGCCGTACATCATCAGGCCCTTGGCCGCGAGATCGTCGAAGTGTTCTTGCGTCGCCCACTTGGGCACCAAGTTTGAGTTTGCGATCAGCACCCGCGGCGCGTCGGCATGGGTGCGGAAAATCCCCACCGGTTTGCCGGATTGCACCAGAAGGGTCTCGTCCGCTTCCAGATCGCGCAGCCCTGCGGCGATCCGATCAAAGTCTTCCCAGGTCCGTGCCGCCCGCCCGATGCCGCCATAGACCACCAGCTCGTGCGGGTTTTCCGCGACATCGGGGTGCAGATTGTTCATCAGCATCCGCAGCGGAGCCTCGGTCAGCCAGGATTTCGCGCTGATCTCGGTGCCGGTTGGCGGGAACACATCGCGGGTGTTGTGGCGGGGATTGGTCATCGCTCGTTTGCCCTCTGGTAGATTTCCTGCCCATCCGGCGGCGTCATGTAAAACCCTTGCAACACGCCGTCCGGCCGGTCGGCGCGCACAAGATAGCACCGTTCCTCAATCTGCCAGAAGGTGTCCGCCAGACAAAGCCGTGCCCCATCGATGCGCCAGCTTGCCGGAATGTGCTGGTTGTTGCGCAAGACGATATGGCTGACGCCGTCCGGCTCGAAATCCTGCCAGAAACCCGAATGATCGAAGTAGACCCCGGGCAGAAGGTCGGCGATCTCCTGTCCCGTCAGGTGTGTGTGCGTCTGTTCTGCACGGCCCGACAGCACGGTCGACACAGCCGCCATGATCAATGCGATGAGGACCGGTGCTCTCATTTCATCTGGGCCCTTTCGATGATCCGGGTGCCATCGGGGCCAGTCAGGATCAACTCGTGCAGTCTGTTCAGCCTGCCGCGGCCGATCGCTTCAACCCGAAAGCACCGGCTGCGGTCGAGCTCTGATGATCTCAGGCAAAGCCTGTCCTGCGCGACCCACCATGTACCGCCGGGCCCCCGTCCGTTGCGCCGGATGGCATGCCAGGTGCCGTCAGGAAAGAAGACCTGCCACCCCCGGACGCGCTTTATCTCGATCTTCGGCATCAGTGCCTCGAGTTCCGGACCCGTCAACGGCGCTGCATCACCTGGATGCGCCGCCAAGGCGGTAAGGAAGACCAGGATCGCTCTGATCATGGCAGATCCGCCCGCCGCACCATGCGGCGCAGGCCGTGATAGGCCGCAGGCGGTGCCTCGAACGCCATCTCCGCCAGGGTCTTCGGGGCATGGGGCAGACCCGCCAGATCATCGCGCGAGGCGAGCCGCCGGGCATGCACGACCCCCTCGGGGTCGGTCCAGTCCGCGGGCAGATCCCCCGCGGCCCGGGCATGGAAGAACAGATCGACCTGATGGAAGCCGCTGTCGGGGTTGTGAAATTCCGACACCCCGGCCAGCGCGCCGACCTCGACGGCAAGCCCTGTCTCCTCCATCACTTCCCGGGCCAGATTCTCCGGTGTGGACTGCCCGGGCTCGCAGCCACCCCCCGGCAGACACCAGAGGTTCGGGCCGGGGCCGGGATAGGCGTTGACCAGCAGAACGCGCCCGTCGATCACGATCAGCGCACGCGCGGCAAGCCGGATCGGGCGCGCAGCCGGGTCGCTCATGCCGCAGCCTTCAAATGCGCCTCGGGGGCGACATCGGTCCAGACAGAGCGGATCCACGGGTTCGCCGCCTTTGCGTCCCGTCGGCTCGGATGCAATCCTGTCCATCGCTTTGCACCCCAGGCCCCGTCGGCCGGGAACACGGAATCGCCCGGCAGATCGATCATCAGGGCGTGTTGATCCGCATCAGGTTTCAGTGTCCCGGGCTCGGCATCGAATGCCCCGAACACCATCTTGCGTTCCCGCAATTCTACCTTGCCAGTGTGGCCCGCCCGATCGGGCTCCGGCCGGGCCAGGGCAAACGCGCGAAAATCCCCGGGTCTCATGCGGTGCCCCAGATCGCGGGCAGGCCAGCGGCTTCGGCCAAGGCACCGCTGCCGACCAGAATGGCCGCTGTCTCCAGATCCGGTGCCAGATACCGGTCCTCGACGACCGCCGGAACCTTGGCGCGGATCACGCCCAGCACCGACTGCAGGGCCGCGCTCGTCTCCAGCGGGGCGCGGAACTCGATCCCCTGCGCCGCGCACAGGGCTTCGACGCCCAGAATGACCTCCAGATTCCGCACCATCCGGCGCAGCCGCAGCGCGCCATGGGCCGACATGCTGACGTGATCCTCCTGATTGGCGCTGGTCGGCGTGGAATCGGTCGAGCAGGGATTGGCCAGATGCTTGTTCTCGGACATCAGCGCCGCGGTCGTGACCTCGGCGATCATCAGACCGCTGTTCAGGCCGGGCTCCGGCGTCAGGAACGGCGGCAGATCGAACGACAGGGCGGGATCAACCATCAGCGCGACACGCCGCTGCGCAATCGCCCCGATCTCGGCCACCGCCATGGCGATCTGGTCGGCGGCAAAGGCCACCGGTTCGCCGTGAAAGTTCCCGCCAGACACGATGCGCCCCTGATCGACCAGCACCAGAGGATTGTCGGTCACGGCATTCGCTTCGACCTCCAGGGTCCGGCCCGCCATCTCCATCAGATCCATCGCCGCCCCGGCGACCTGCGGCTGGCAGCGGATGCAATAGGGGTCCTGCACCCGCGTGTCGCCGTCACGATGGCTCTCGCGGATCTCGGACCCGGCCATGATCGCGCGCATCGCATCGGCCACCCGGATCTGCCCGGCATGGCCCCGCAACGCGTGGATTTCGGCATTCAGCGGCGCAGTCGAGCCCATGATCGCGTCCGTGGACAGGGCCGAGGTGACAACCGATGCCCGGGCCGCCGTCTGCGCCTGGAACAGGCCGGTCAGGGCGCAGGCGGTCGAAAACTGCGTGCCGTTGATCAGGGCCAGCCCCTCTTTCGGCCCCAGGGTGATCGGTGCCAGCCCTGCCTCCGCCAGGGCGTCGGCCCCGGACCTGATCGCACCGCCGAACTCTGCCTCGCCTTCTCCGATCATGGCCGCGGTCATGTGGGCCAGCGGGGCCAGATCCCCGGACGCCCCGACCGATCCCTGCGACGGGATCACGGGGATCACCCCGCTGTTGATCATGTCGGCGATCAGCCGCAGCGTCTCCGGTGCCGCGCCGGACGCGCCCCGCGCCAGCGACAGCAGTTTCAGCGCCATCATCAGCCGCACAATCGGCGCGGGCAGGGCATCGCCGACCCCGCAGCAGTGGCTCAGGATCAGGTTGCGCTGCAGGGTCGCCGTGTCCTCCGGCGCAATCTTGATCGACGCGAGCTTGCCGAAGCCGGTGTTGACCCCTTAGACGGCATCCTCGCCCGCCGCCGCCTCGGCCACCAGCGCATGCGCCGCCTCGACCCCCAGCCAGCAGGCCGGGTCCAGTTCGACATCAGGGGCATCGCGCCACAGCGCCTCCAGATCGGCCAGTGTCGCGGCACCCGGGACCAGTTTCATTGCAAAACCCCATTTTGCAGAACGCCTTGGACCCAGCGCTGATGAAGCGGATTGAAGCCCATCCGATAGCTCAGCTCGGCCGGTTTCTCGATTTTCCAGACCGCCAGATCGGCGCGCATGCCGGGCGCGATCACGCCCCTGTCGCCCAGCCCCAGCGCCCTGGCGGCATTCCGCGTGGCCCCCGCCAGCGCTTCCTCCGGCGTCATTCGAAACAGCGTGCACACCATGTTCATGGCCAGCAGGATCGACGTCATGGGCGAGGATCCGGGATTGCAGTCCGTGGCGACTGCCATCGGAACACCGTGGTCGCGGAAGGCCTGGATCGGCGGTGCCTGGGTCTCGTGGATCGTGTAGAACGCCCCGGGCAGGATCACGGCGGTCGTCCCGGATGCCGCCATGGCGCGCGCGTCATCGTCGGTCGCATATTCCAGGTGATCGGCTGACAGCGCGCCGTGTCTTGCTGCCATCTGCGCCCCGCCAAGATTGGACAACTGCTCCGCATGGATCTTCAGGCCGAACCCCAGTCGCCTGGCTTCGGCAAAGCCGGGTTCCAACTCAGCGGGCGAGAATGCGATCCCCTCGCAGAACGCATCGACGTGATCGGCCAGCCCGGCCATGTCCGGCAGGGCGGGCAGAACCACGTCGGCCAGATAGGCATCCGCTTGCCCTGCATATTCCGGCGGCAGGGCATGGGCACCCAGATAGGTGGTCACCACGTCCACGGCGCGCGCCTCGCCCAGCCTTCTGGCGGCGCGCAACATCCGCGCTTCCGTCTCGCGGTCGAGGCCGTAGCCCGATTTGATCTCGACGGTCGTGACCCCCTCTGCCAGCAGAGCATCCAGGCGGGGCAGGGCGCTGGCGACCAGATCGTCCTCGCTCGCGGCGCGCGTGTCCCGCACGGTCGAAACGATGCCGCCGCCCGCCCGCGCCACCTCGTCATAGCTGGCACCGTTCAGCCGCATCTCGAACTCGCCCGCCCGGTCGCCGCCAAAGACCAGATGCGTGTGACAGTCTATCAGCCCGGGCGTCACCAGCCGGCCGCCCAGCGCGATCTGCTCCAAGGCGCGATGTTCGGCAGGTACCGTATCTGCCGGACCGACCCAGACGATCGCGCCGTCATCAACCGCAATCGCTGCATCGGCGATCAGGCCATAGGGCGCATCGCCGGACATGGTCGCTACGGAAAGATCGGTCAGCAGCATCGAAGAAACTCAATCGGCCAGCGTTTCGAAACGGTCAAATCCCGCCTACGCCCGCCCTCGGAAAATTTCCACTTAAAATGGCGTTCATCTTTGAAGTCGACTTTTCCGGCCAGACGGAAGCCATACCAAAGCCATACGCTTGCCATACGGCTTGTCCGGCAGCGCAAGCCCGGGTTAACGGGCGCAGAAATCAGCCCGAGAACACCCCGGCGTGCTCGTCCCGCAGCACGTTTTTTTGCACCTTGCCCATGGTGTTCCGGGGCAGGGCCTGCGCGAAGAACACCCGTTTCGGCTGCTTGAACCGGGCGAGGTCCGACAGGGCATTCACAACGCCGTCCTCGTCCAGCGCGACACCCGCTTCCGCCACGATCACGGCCACTACGCCCTCGCCGAAATCGGGGTGCGCGCAGCCGATCACCGCGCTTTCCACCACGCCGGGCAGGTCGTCGATCGCGCTTTCGATTTCCTTCGGATAAATATTGTAACCGCCCGAAATTATGAGATCTTTCGAGCGCCCGACAATGCTAACATAGCCTGCGGCGTCGATCTTTCCCAGATCGCCGGTGATGAAAAACCCGTTCTCGCGCAACTCTTCCGCTGTCTTCTCCGGCTTGCGCCAGTAGCCCCTGAAGACGTTGGGGCCGCGCACCTCGATCATGCCGACCTCGCCCGTCGGCAGGCCGCGTCCGGTCTCAGGATCAGTGATCTTGATGTCCACGTCCGGCAGCGGAAAGCCGACCGTGCCTGGAACCCGCTTGCCGTCATAGGGGTTCGAGGTGTTCATCTGCGTCTCGGTCATGCCGTAACGCTCAAGCACGGTCTTGCCGGTAAGCTCTTGAAAACGCTCATGAGTTTCCACCAGCATCGGCGCCGATCCACTGACGAACAGCCGCATGTGCGCCGTCAGATCGCGGGTGAAGCCGGGATGGGCAAGAAGCCGGGTATAGAAGGTCGGCACACCCATCATCGTCGTCGCCCGGGGCAGGGCCGCGATCACCGCATCGGCGTTGAAACGGTGCTGCCAGATCATCGACGCGCCCGCCGCAAGGATGGTGTTCGACGAGGTGAAGAGCCCGTGCGTGTGAAAGATCGGCAGCGCGTGCAGCAGCACGTCATCCGAGGTGAATTTCCAGTAATCACAGAGTGTTACGGCGTTCGAGTGAAGGTTCTCATGCGTTGTCATCGCCCCCTTCGACCGCCCCGTGGTGCCGGAGGTGTAGAGGATGGTCGCCAGGTCATCGGCCGCTCGCTCGACTGTCTGGAATTCAGCATCCTCCGGCACCTTCGCCAGCCATGTGCCCGCATCCTCGTAAGGCATTCCGGAGGTCCAGACGCCCAGCGTCTCCAACTGCGCGCCTGCCGTTGCTGCAACCGGTGCCAGGGCATCGGCCCTTTCAGGATCACAGAAGAAGATCCGCGGCTCGGCATCCATCAGAAAATATTCAATCTCTGCAGGGGTATAGGCGGTGTTCAGGGGAAGGAAGACCCCGCCTGCCCGCAATGTGCCAAGATACAGCATCAGGGCTTCAATCGACTTCTCGACCTGCACCGCGACCCGGTCGCCGGGCTGTACGCCGTTGGCGATCAGTGTCGCCGCAAATTGGGCCGAGACCGCTTCGACATCCGAATACCGATAGACGCGCCCGTCCTCCAGTTCGGCGAATGTCCGGTTCCCCGTGGGGAACCCGGCCGAAAGGCGGGTGTAGAGGTTCATGTCGGTCATAGGCGTCTCCGTTCTCGCGGAGGCCTCCCTAACCGTTGGCCAGAGCCATCTCAAGCACCCGCGCAACATGCAGGGCCTCGCGGCCCGTCCCATCGCCGATCTGGTGGCGGCACGAGGTCCCATCGGCAACGATCAGATCGCCCGCATCCGCCGCGCGCACCGCGGGCAGCAGTGAAAGCTCGCCCATCGCTTTTGAAACCTCGATCGTCTCGGCCTGATAGCCGAACGCGCCCGCCATGCCGCAGCAGCTTGAATCGATGGTCTCGACCTCCAGATCCGGGATCTTGCGCAGCGCCGCCTCGACCGGGCCCATCACATTCTCGGCCTTCTGGTGGCAGTGCCCGTGCAACAGCGCGCGCTGGGCGACCGGTTTCAGCGACAGCTCCTGACCGGCGATATGTTCCTCGAACAGCTTGATTCGCGTGTTCAGTGTTTCGTCCCAGTCGTTCAGCAAACGCGGGGCCTCGTCGCGGAAGGTCAGGATGCAGCTTGGCTCCAGACCCACTATCACCGCGTCGGGGTTCAGCGCCTGAAAGGCCCGCATCGTGCGGTGCATTTCCCGCCGGGCCTCCTCGATCATCCCGGTGGCCAGATAGGTCCGGCCCGAGCAGAGCGGGCGTTCCCCGAAAGGCGTCGGGTCCGCCACGCCAGCGCCGGTTGCGCGGAGCACGTTGTACGCGGCCTCCAGATTCTCGGGCTCGAAATACCGGTTGTAGGTGTCGGCGAACAGGTAGACATCGACGGACTTGCGGCTGATCGGATTGAAGCCCTTTTGACCGGGAAGGCGTCGTGACGGTTCCTGCCAGGGTTTGCGCCAGACCGGCAGGGTGCGCTCGGCGGACAGGCCGGTCAATTTCTCGGACAGCCACGCCGCGCCGGGCAAAACATCGCGCAGGTTCATCAGATGCCGCAGCCTGCTGGCATAGGGCGCATAGCGGGGCAGGTGGGCGATGAGTTTATCGCGAAGCGGCACGCCATTGGCCTTGGCGCGGGCCGCTGCCACTTCGATCTTCATCTTTGCCATGTCGATCGACATCGGACATTCGCGCTTGCAGGCCTTGCAGCCGACGCAGAGCTTCATCGTCTCGGCCATCTCGTCCGAGGCCAGCGCATCTGGCCCCAATTGACCTGTCAATGCCAGCCGCAACGTGTTCGCCCGCCCGCGGGTCAGATCCCGCTCGTTGCGTGTTGCCCGGTAGGACGGACACATTGCACCGCCCGCCAGCTTGCGACAGGCACCGTTGTTGTTGCACATCTCGACGGCACCGTGCAGGCCGCCCGGCCAACCGGCCCAGTCAAACGCCGGTTTGGTGGAATCGTATGTGTAATCAGGCGGATAGCGGAACAGGCTGCGGTCATCCATCTTCGGTGCCGCGGTGATCTTGCCGGGGTTCAGCACGCCGCCGGGGTCGAACTGGTCCTTCACTTCCCCGAAATTGCGCACCATGCGGCTGCCGAACATGCGCTCGTGAAATTCGGACCTAACGATGCCGTCGCCGTGTTCGCCGGAATGGCTGCCCTTGTACTTGGCGACAACGTCAAAGCTCTCCTCGGCGATCTCGCGCAACTGCTTGACGCCGAGATCTTCCTTCAGGTTCAGCACTGGGCGGACATGCAGCAGGCCGACCGAGGCATGGGCATACCAGGTCCCATCCGTGCCGTGCTTGCGAAAGAGGCTGGTCAACTCTTCGGTGAACGGGGCGAGATCTTCCAGCGGTACCGCGCAATCCTCGACGAATGAGACGGGCTTGCCTGCCTCGCGCATCGACATCATGATGTTCAGACCCTGCGTGCGCACGCCCCAGATGCGGGCCTGAAAGGCGGGCTCGACCGCGTCGACCACGTGCCCGCGCCCGGCCATCACATCGTGCAGACCGGCAAGGCGGCGCAGGTTCTCCGCGTGATCAGGTTCCGAGAATTCGACGAGCAGCAGCGCGGCGGGATCGCCCCTGACGAATTCCTCGACGATCGGCCGGAACTGCGGGATATCGCGGCCGAGCGCGATCATGTTGTGATCGACCAGTTCCACGGCGACGGGGCCAAGCTCGACGATGTGCTGCGCCGCGTCCATCGCCGCCCAGAAGGTGGGGAAATGAACGACCCCCAGCACCTTGTCGGTCAGGATCGGGGACAGCTTGATCTCGATCGCCTCGGAGATTGCCAGCGTCCCCTCTGATCCCACCAGAAGATCCGCAAGCCGCACCGGGGCATCGCCGGGAACCAGCGCATCGATGTTGTAGCCGCCGACCCGGCGCTGGACCTTGGGGAAGCGGCTGGCGATTTCATCCGCCTCTCGCGCGCCGAGATCCAGCAGCGCCTTGGTCATCGGGTCATTGGCATCGCGCGATGCCTCGGCGAACCGGGCGCGGCTGCCGTCTGCCAGCAGGCCGTCGATTGCAACGACGTTGTCGCGCATCAGGCCGTACTTGATCGACCGTGAGCCGCACGAATTGTTCGCCGCCATCCCCCCGATGGTGGCGCGGGAGGCGGTGGAGACATCCACGGGGAACCACAGACCGTGCCGGCGCAGGGCACGGTTCAACTCGTCCAGCACGATGCCGGGCTGAACCACGGCGCGGCGGTTTTCGACATCCAGTTCCAGAATGCCGTTCAGGTGGCGGGAGAAGTCCAGCACGATCCCGGAATTGACGGTCTGCCCGGCCTGGCTGGTCCCGCCCCCGCGCGCGGTAACCGGCGTGCCGCTTTCCCGCCCCATGGCGAGCGCGGCTTCGACATCCGAGAACTGGCGCGGGACGACCACGCCCTTCGGCATGATCTGGTAGATCGACGCATCGGTGGCATAGCGCCCCCGATCGAAGGCGTTCGTCAGAACGTCACCCTCGATCTCGCGCGCCAGGCGCTGCCAGTCCATCTTGCGGCCAGTCCCTATCTCACCAGACGGAAGTCCGTCCCATTGTCATGCGAGATGGGACGTCGCATAGAAGGGTCAAACGGACAAGGCGGCTTTCCGCCTGATGGAGGAACCCATGGCAGGACGCCACTTTCTGCAGATCCCGGGGCCGTCGGCCGTGCCAGAGAGGATCCTGCGCGCCATCGACCAGCAGGTGATCGACCATCGGGGGCCGG
Organism: Pseudomonadota bacterium; assembly: GCA_039026295.1. Classification (GTDB taxonomy): domain Bacteria; phylum Pseudomonadota; class Alphaproteobacteria; order Rhodobacterales; family Rhodobacteraceae; genus Thermohalobaculum. The sequence continues at coordinate 9,567 of JBCCMP010000161.1, forward strand.
ATTTTGCCCATCTGGGTCTGAAGTGCCTGCAGGGCATGAAGCGGATCTTCCAGACCGAGGGCGATGTGGTGATCTACCCCGCCTCCGGCACCGGCGCGTGGGAGGCGGCGCTGGTCAACGTGCTCGCGCCCGGCGATCAGGTGCTGATGTACGAAACCGGACAGTTCGCAACGCTGTGGAAGAACATGGCGTCAAAGCTGGGGTTTGAGCCGATCTTCATGCAGGGCGACTGGCGCACCGGCGCGAATGCCGAAGCGATCGGCGCGCAATTGCAGGCCGATGCGAGCCACAAGATCAAGGCGGTCTGCGTCGTTCACAACGATACCGCAACGGGCGTCACGTCGGACATCGCGGCGGTTCGCCGGGCCATCGACGCGGCAGGGCACCCTGCCCTTTTGATGGTCGATACGATCAGCTCCCTCGGCTCCATTGATTTTCGGACGGATGAATGGGGCGTCGACGTGGTGGTCGCAGGCTCGCAGAAAGGCCTGATGCTGCCGCCGGGCCTGTCGTTCAACGCGATTTCACCCAAGGCCTGGGCGGCTTGCGAGGCAGGCGGCGACCGGCGGTCCTATTGGGACTGGCGGGATATGGCCGGCCCGAATGATAGCGGGTTCTTCCCCTACACGCCCGCGA
>JBCCMP010000162.1:0-10154 GCA_039026295.1 Pseudomonadota bacterium
GCCGGACGGGGGTTTCCTGTTCTCGGCGATGAAAATGCCGGGCGGCGGAATAGCGATCAACGGGCATGCACCGGACGAAGAAACGCGCGACAGGATCATTGCAGCGGCAGAAGCAGGTTCGGCGGACGAACTTGAGGGGTCGCTGGAAATCGCAACGGGCATGCCGGATCTTGACTGGCCGGACAGGGTGACCGCATCGCTGGCCGCCCTCGGCCTGGCGACCACGGGAACGCTCAGCGTCGATGGCAGTGCGGTCTCGATCAAAGCAGATGTCGACACCGATGAAGATCGCGCCGAGATGGCGGCGCTGATCGACCCGGAATGGTCGGCAGACATTTCAGTGCTCAATCCGTCGCCCGCAGGCGATGCGACCTTCACATTATCCGGCGACGGGACGGTGTCCGCCAGCGGCCTTTTGCCAGACGGGGTCACGGGACCGGATCTCGAGCGGATTCTCCCTGACCTCGACACGTCAGCCATCAGCGGCGTGACCGAGGGCAAGTCCGCCGACTGGACTGCGCCGATGGAAGGGCTGTCGATCGTCCTTCCGCGGTTCGAGACAGCCTCTGCCCGGATCGTCTCGAACCGCATCGGCCTCGATGGTGTTCTACGGCGCGGCTACAGTGCCGACGGGGTGGAAGCGTCCCTGCGCACCGCCCTCGACCGTGGCTGGAAGATTGCGCTTGATGTCACCGAGCAGGCGCCGCTGGCCGAACTGATGCTCTCCAAGCGAGACGGCGAAATCGTTCTAAGCGGCGTTCTGCCGGAAGGCATCAGCCCCGAGGCCGCCCTTGACCTTCTGGGCGACTCTGCTAGCGGAGAAGGCCTTGCCGGCGGCGGCGATGGCGACGCGACCAGCTGGCAGGCGGGGCTAGAAGCGGCTGGCGGCGCGTTTTCGCTGTTCGACACAGTCACCGGGCGGATCGCGGATGGCTCGCTTGAACTCAACGGCGTGCTCAGGCCCGGCTACGGGACAGGCGACGTGCAGTCATGGCTGGAAGCACGCCTCGGCGATGGCTGGACCGCATCGCTCCGTTCGGAAGAGACCGCGGCAAACGAAGGCGACAGACGGATCAGCCTGGCCACCGGCGAGGCTGAAAACTACCGGCAGGGCTTCTGGTTGCCCGATGTCGACTTCCCCGTATCTCCGGGACGCTGCAAGGCAGAGATCGACGCCGCACTGGCTTCCGAGCAGATTCAGTTCGTTGTCGGATCAGCGCGTATCGACAGCAAGGGACGCGCCCTGCTGAACCGGCTTGCCGCAGTGTCTGTGCGCTGCCTCAACAGCGAGGTAATGCGCCTGCAGATCACAGGCCACACCGACTCCGTTGGCAATGACGACCGCAATCTGCGGCTCAGTCAGGACCGCGCCGACGCGGTGCTCGGGGCGATGGCAGAGCGCGGGGTCCGTCAGGACGCCATGGAGTCGCTCGGGATGGGCGAGGCCGACCCGGTCGCCAGCAACAATACCGCTGACGGCCGATCACAGAACCGTCGGATCGAGTTCGTGTGGATTGAGAACAACGGCTGACACCGCCGACGAAAGAAGCCCTGCAGCGAAGGACCCGGGGATGAGCGAACTGATCATAGAGATGGCGATCTATCTGGGGATCGCCGCGCTGCTGGGTCTGATCCTGGGATATCTGATCTGGGGCCTCGGTCTTCGGCGCCGGCTTGCCGCGGCACGGGCCGAGGGGGCAGCGACTGCGCGCACCACAGTCGATGGCGACACTAGCCTGCGTGACCAACTGGATGCATCCCAGGCCGAACGTCACAGACTGGAACAACGGATCGAACGTCTGACGGCGCGTCTGGATGATCAGGCCGCCGAAGCACACAACCACGAGCAGGACGCGGATGCGGTCGAAGAAGCGGTCGAGGACATGCCGATCCGCCTTGGACTGTCAGAGGAAACAGATCAGTCCATGGAGGCCGCGGCCGAGGCTTATCCGCGGCCTGCCAACGAGGCCGACCTCACCGTCCCGCAGGGCGGCCGCAGCATTTTTCGGCGCCGGACGGAAGAGCCGGAGCCAGAGGCGGACTCGATCTTCACCGACGAAGCAGCGAAGTCTGAAGACACAAAGGCCGAAGACTCAACGCCCCAAGAGGCAACAGCCGAAGCGCCCACAGAAGCCCCCGAACCCGCCGTCGATACCGCAGAGCAGATCAGCGCGGCAGTGTCCGAGGACCTTCCGGCAGAAGCATGGGCCATGGATGCAGAGGCGCCGCCACCCGCTTCACTTCTTGCCGAACGTCCCGACGAGATTGACGATCTGAAACGCATCAAGGGCGTCGGACCTGTCATGGAACAGGTGCTGAACGACAAAGGGGTTTATCTGTTCCACCAGCTCGCCAATTTTTCGATGCGGGACATCGCCTGGGTGAACTCCGCGATCGACGCCTTCCCGGGCCGGATCGAGCGTGACGACTGGGTCGGACAGGCACAGGCGCTCTACCGTGAAAAGTACGGCCGCGGTCACGAAGAGGACTAACCGCTATCTGACCAGAATCCCCTGGCGCGGCGCGAACAGAAACGCCGCGAGGAACATGCCCGTCATCGCCATCACGATCGTCGGCGCCGGTTCAGAATCGATGTGGAAGCTGGCGATGATCCCGATCGCGCTCGCCGACATGGCGATCACCATCGACAGGACCAGCATGCGCTCGAACCGGTTCGTCAGCAGGAAAGCGGTCGCCCCGGGCGCGATCAGGAACGCGATCGCAAGGATCAGCCCCACGGCGTTCAGTGCACCGACCACCACCAGAGAAATAACGGCGAGCAGCCCATAGTGCAGAAGGCTCGACCGCAGCCCGACTGCGCGTGCGTGCTGCGGATCGAAGGAAAACACCAGCAGATCGCGCCGCGCCACCAGCACCGCGCCCAGTGCGATACTGCTCAGCACGCCGGTCTCCAGCACATCGACCCATGTGACACCCAGCATGTTGCCGAACAGGATCTGATCCAGGTGCACCTCGGTCTGGATCGAGGTGTACATCAGGACGCCAAGCGCGAACATGCCCGAGAAGACGACCCCCATGACCGTGTCTGGCTTGACCCGCGAATTCTCGGTCAGGAATCCGGTCGCGACCGCGCAGAAGGTTCCTGCCGCAAAGGCCCCGATCAACAGCGGGATCCCAAGGATGTAGGCCAGCACCACACCCGGCAGGACGGCGTGCGCAATGGCATCGCCCATCAAGGACCACCCCTTGAGCACCAGAAAACAGCTCAGCGCCCCGGCCGCTGCGGCCAGAAGCAGGGTGATCACCAACGCCTGGCGCATGAACTCAAAGGCAAGCGGTTCGGTGATCCAGGTCATGATGCCCGCACCGACGCACGCTTCCGCGAGGCGATCAGACCATGCTTGGGGGCCAGGAAAAACGCCGCGAGGAACAAGAGCGTCTGCGAACAGACGATCACGCCGCCCGGCGTCGCGTCCAGAAAGTAGGCGGCATATGCCCCAAAGAAAGCTGTTCCAGAGCCGATCAAAATCGAAATCTGCAGAAGCCGTGGAAAGCGATCCGTCAGCAGGTAGGCTGTCGCCCCCGGCGTGATCACCATGGCAATCACCAGAAATGCGCCCACGGTCATCAGCGCCGCAACCGTGCACGCACTCAGCAGCGTGAAGAACAACAGGTTCAGAAGATCCGGGCGCAGCCCGATCGTGCGCGCGTGATGTTCATCGAAGAAGGCGACCATCAGGTCCTTCCACTTGACCAGCAGGATCGCCAGCGAGATGCCGCCGATCAGCGCGACCTGCAGCGTATCCTCCGGCGTGATCGCAAGGATGTTGCCGAAGATGATCGTCTTCACATCGACCGAGGCCGGGTTCAGCGACACCAGAAACAGCCCGAACCCGAAGAAGCCCGTGAAGATCAGCCCGATCACCGCGTCCTGCTTCAGCTTTGTGCGCTGATTGATGAACAGCATGGCAAGGGCGGCCAGCCCGCCGGACAGGAACGCGCCCACCGCATAGGGCAGGCCCAGCATCCAGGCCGCGGCGACGCCCGGCACGACAGAGTGCGAGAGCGCGTCGCCGATCAGCGACCAGCCCTTCAGCATCACAAAAGCCGACAGGAACGCACAGACACCGCCGACAAGGGCACTGACCCACATGGCATTGACCATGTAGGAATAGCCGAACGGCTCCAGCAGCAGTTCAGTCATCGCGCTTGTCCGGCTGGTCTTCCGTGTCCTCGTAGACGACGAAGGGACGCTCATCATCGGTGATGACCGTGACCTGCCGCGTGTCATCGTCGTCGTGCAGATCCTGCCCGCCAAGGACAAAGTGACGAAGCACGCCGCCAAAGGCCTTCTCGATGTTCGATTGGGTGAATGTCTGCGGTGTCGGTCCAGAGGCCAGGACCGTCCGGTTGATCAGAACCACACGATCGCAGAATTCCGGTACCGACCCGAGATTGTGGGTTGAAACCAGCATCACCCTGCCCTCAGCTCTCAGATCGCGCAGCAGATCGATGATGCGGGCCTCGGTCTCGACATCAACGCCGGTAAAAGGTTCATCCAGCAGAATGACCTTGCTGTCCTGCGCCAGCGCGCGGGCCAGGAAGACACGCTTTTTCTGCCCGCCGGAAAGCTCGCCGATCTGCCGGTGCGCCAGATCCTGCATTGCCACGCGGGTCAGTGCGGCGTCGACCGCGTCGTGATCGGCGCGGCGCGGGATGCGCAGGAAGTTCATGTGGCCATAGCGGCCCATCATCACGACGTCGCGCACCAGCACCGGGAAAGACCAGTCCACATCCTCGTTCTGCGGCACATAGGCGACGGCGTTCTGCGCCAACGCGTCCGCACCGGTCATGCCCAGGATCTGGACCTCCCCCGCTGCGCGCGGGGCAAATCCCATCAGCGCCTTGAACAGCGTGGACTTGCCGGAACCGTTGACGCCGACCAGTCCGCAGATGGTCGACGTCGGAATGGTGAAGTTGGCATCGCGCAGCGCCGTGTGGCCGTTGCGGTAAGTGACGGTCAGACCGTCGACAGAGATACCGTCGCGGGCACTGCCTGCGGCGGCGACGACGTCCCTCATCGGCCTGTCAGACCCTTCGCAATCGTCTCCGCCGTCACGCGCAGCAGGTCCAGATAGGTCGGAACAGCCCCGCCTTCTTCAGACAGCGAGTCGACATAGAGGGTGCCGCCATAAGCCGCGCCGGTCTCGCGCGCCACCTGCCGGGCCGGTTTGTCCGAGACGGTGCTTTCCGAGAAGACCGCCGGTATCTCGTTCTCGCGCACGGCATCGATGACTTTGCGCACCTGTTGCGGGGTCCCCTGACTGTCTGCGTTGATCGGCCAGAGATACAATTCTTTCAGCCCCAGATCCCGCGCCAGATAGGTGAATGCACCTTCCGACGACACGAGCCAGCGCTTCTCCTCAGGCACTTCGTCGATCAAGGCCTGGATCGGCGCTCGCGCCGCTTCGATCCGCGCGCGGTAGTCGGCGGCATTGGCGCTGTAGGTGTCGGCGTTGGCCGGATCGTGTTTCACCAGCGCCGCCTCGATTGCGTTGACGTAGATGATCGCGTCAGAGAACGACATCCAGGCATGGGGATTCGGCTTACCGGTGTAGGGTCCTTCAGCGATGCCCATCGGCTCGACGCCTTCGGTAAGCACCACGGCCGGGACGTCTTCCAGACGGGTGAAGAACTTCTCAAACCACAGCTCGAGGTTCAGACCGTTCCAGAGGATCAGGTCTGCGTCCTGCGCCCGGATGATATCGCGCGGCGTCGGCTGGTAGTTGTGTATCTCGGCCCCCGGCCGGGTGATCGACACGACCTCTGCCGCGTCTCCAGTCACATTGCGGACCATGTCGGCGATCACCGTGAAAGTGGTCGCGACCTTGAACTTTTCCGCCTGCGCTGCCGCAGGCCAGACCAGAAGTAAGAAGACGAGAAGAAAGCGCATTTCAGGACCCATCGATGTTTCTGTTTTCACGGACGTAGCGTCCGGGACGTCATTCGTCAATGCACTTGCAAATCATTTGCATTTAAAAGCCACTGCGCGGCGCCCAGTTGAAAATTTTTTGCAACTGGCCGATAAAACGGCGATGGAAGCGTCGTTGAAAGACCGCGATTACGAGCAGGTGTTGCGAAAGGCCGGTGTCAGAATCACCCGCCAGCGGCAGGTGATTCTGCGCGTGCTGTCTGAGGCAAGCGATCACCCGGACGCCATGGAGCTTTACCAGCGTGCCTCGGCGCTGGACAGCAGCGTCTCGCTGACAACGGTCTACCGGACGCTGAAGTTGCTGCAGGAAAAGGGCGAGATCCACCGTCATGCCTTCGAAGGCGGCCCGGCCCGGTTCGAGCCTGCCGACAGTGAACACCACGACCATCTGATCGACCTGGACACCGGCCAGGTGATCGAATTCGAGTCCGAGAAGATCGAAGCGCTGCAACGGGAAATCGCCCGGGAGCTTGGCTACGACCTGATCCATCACCGTCTCGAGCTCTACGGCCGCAAGCTCTAGCGTCAGAACGGCTCCAACCGATCGCAGATATTGCCGAGCGCAAGCCAGGACCGGTCGTCGAGCGCGGCATCGAACGGCGCTGTCGGGGCCTCAGTTGTCTCAGAGCCGACAGGACGGCGAGCCAGATAGGCGGCGACGCGCGGCGGCCCGGGGACATCGTCGATCAGGTTGTCCCAAAGCTGCACCGGCAGGCCTGCATCGGTCAGGATTGATCGCGTCGCTGCAAGCGCGTCAGTGGCTGCATCATCATTTTGCATGGCCGATGTCAGTGCCGCGGCAGACGGTCTGACCATGCTGTCGGGCAGGGTCTTTCCGAAAATCAGTCGGCCAAGTTCCCACAGCCCCATTGCCCGGACAGACTGGCGCAGCGGGTCGCGGCGGCGATGGTGGACCGCCTCGTGGGCGAGGATCGCTGCCAGGGCCTCCGGGCTGTCGGACTCTTCGATCAGACCACGGAAGATCAGCGTCTCGCCGCCGGGGAAAGAGACAAGATTGCGCCCCTCCGCCGACACCACCCGGAGTCTTACATCGGCCGTGATGCCCAGCCGGTCCTGCAATCGGGCAAGGGCGGCAGTTGCGTCCGGCTCACGGCAGACCCTCAACAGGGGTACGCCGGGCCTGTTGAATTCTTTCGCAAACCTTTCGACAAGCTGTTCCCCCAATTCCTTTTCGCGAAGAACCGGAACCTGCTCGCCTGCGATCCGGTAGAGCGTCGGGAACAGCAATGCGGTCACCACAGATAGCAACACTGCCCCTGCCAGCAACCACCGCCCCCGATGACGGCGCGGCGGCGGTGCGGATTGCGGCGCGGGCCTCAGATCGGGACTGACGGTCTCGATCGCCGCGATCATATCCGGATCATGAAGGGTGACGCGCTCCTCGCCGTACAGATCCGGGCCGATCGTCAAACCATCCGCGCCATCGCCTGCCAGCGCCCGCAGTCCCCCAAGCGGCCAATGGGCAAGGACAACGTCACCGGGCGTGCGCAGGACAAGGGTGCGCGCGCCAAAGCACAGCACGACCTCTCGCGCCGGCGCATCGCCGCCTTCGAAATACTGGGCCGGGGCCTCGAGCTTCTCAAACCGCGCCAGTGCGGTGAGCGGCTCGCCAGACGCCGGGCCAAGCGTTTCGGTCTTCTGATCCTTCGGCGTCATGCCCCGCTTCTTAACGGTGCCGCGGGACCCTGCAAACCGGGATGTTTCACTCTGATGTGGTGTCGGAATAAGATTCGCAGTATTGTTCAGAAGAGGGGTGGAGACATGTACGGGACGACAGGAGGCTGACCATGCTTCGAAATCCTGGATGCACGGCCAGAATGCTTTTGACGGCGCTCTGCGTCAGCGCCCTTGGTGCCTGCGCAACGATGACCCCTGCGGAACAGCGTGCCACATGCCAGTCAACAGACTGGGAGCGTTACGGCATGAATGACGGGACACTTGGCGTGCCGACCGCGGCACGCATCGACGTCTTTGAGGACTGCGCGGCGGTCGGGGCCCCGGTACAGCTTGCGGCCTATCAGACGGGTCGCACCGAAGGGTTGAAGACCTACTGCACCGCGCCCAGCGGCTTTCAGGTCGGATATGACGGGCGGCGGTATCGCGATGTCTGCCCCCCTGCCCTTGAGCCTGACTTTCTGCAGGGCTTCCGGCGCGGCCGCGCCGAGCGTCCTGCCTACCTGCGCCACGGCTTCGGCATCGGCATCGGATCAAGCGGCATCAGAACCGGCATCGGTATCCGGCTGGGCACACTGTTATACCACTAGGCACCGCTCAGCTGGCTAACGTCCAGATCAGATCTCACTCAGAAACGCCTGCACGGCTGCCAGAAACTCTGCGGGTTTCTCGGCGTGCAGCCAGTGCCCCGCGTCGGGTATCCCCTCCATCGTGACGGACGGAAAGTGACGGCGCATGTCGGCTTCATTGCTGGCCGACATGTGGGTTGATGCCCCGCCATAGATCGCGCGAACCGAGCCTTGAAAGGTCAGATTATCGAACTCTCGCGGCCAGTCGAGGAGATGAGGCATCCCCGCCGCCAGCGCCGCCGCGTTGAGCCGCCAGCGGGCGGAGCCGTCTTCAATCACGAGGTTCTGCAGGATGAAGGCCCGGAGCATGGGGTCAGGTATCGCCGCTGCCATGACCGCATCCCCGTCCGACCGGCGGCTGACACCCGAAAGATCCGCCGCCAGCATCGCCTCGACAATGGGCAAATGCGTGTGCGTATAGGGCACCGGCGCGATGTCCGCGACGATCATTGCCGCCACCAGATCAGGGTGCGCCAGGGCCAGAGCCATCGCAGCCTTCCCGCCCATGGAATGGCCCATGACGACCGCGCGCCCGTCACACGCCGTGTGGATCACCATGGCCAGGTCATCGGCCATCGCGGAATAGGTGACGTCGTCGTCCCAGCCGCTTTCGCCGTGATTGCGCATGTCGACCAGCACGATCTTGCGGTTGGTCGCGAGTTTGCGACCGAGCGAGAAAAAATTTCGGGCCGACCCGAACAGTCCATGGGCCACAACCAGCGGCGGCGCTGTGGCCGCGCCCTCGGGTTCATGGATCAGCATGTTCAGAGAAATGGTCATCCGAAATCCTCCCTCAGGGGCGGATATATCAGGATCACAGATCTCTGCACCGAAATGTTTGCCGCCTGTGACGCCGCGCGCCACTGCCTTACCTTGCGGGCAGCGGGATAAACTCGGCCTTGTCATTTGGCGGAAGCTGAAAGCGGCCGTTTTCCCAGTCGCCCGCCCGCCAGGCTTCCTTGGCAGCCTCGATGCGTTCTTTCGAGGACGCGACGAAGTTCCACCAGATATGCCGTGGACCGCCCAGCGTCTCGCCGCCCAGGATCATCAGCCGGGCGCCGGTTCTGGCAGTGACGGTAATCGCATCACCGGGACGGAAGACCATCATGTGGCCGGGCCCGAAGACATCACCGGCAATTTCGATCTCGCCTTCGATGACATAGATCCCGCGGTCTTCATGATCGTCGGGCACCGGCAGTCTCGCCCCAGCCTCGAGCACGACATCACCGTAGAACATCTCCGAGAACGTGCTGACGGGTGCAGTCTTGCCATACGCCGAACCCAGGATAAGGCGGACCGATTTTCCCTCCCCTTCGATCACCGGAAGCTCGGCCTCCGGCACGTGCTGGAAATCCGCTTCCGTGTCCTCGTGGGCCTCGGGCAACGCAACCCAGGTCTGGATTCCGAAGAACGGCATTGGATCGGTCTGCGTCTCGTCATCCGTGCGCTCGGAATGTGTGATCCCGTGCCCCGCAACCATCCAGTTGACGGCACCGGGTTCGATCCACTGATCGGTGCCCAGGCTGTCGCGATGGTGCATCCGGCCGCGGTGAAGATAGGAAATCGTTGCCAGCCCGATATGGGGGTGCGGCCGCACGTCCATGCCCTTGGTCGGCAGGAACTCTGCCGGGCCCATCTGGTCAAAGAATATAAATGGCCCGACCATCTGGCGCTTGGCCGAGGGCAGCGCGCGGCGCACCTCGAACCCGCCCAGGTCACGGGCCCGGGGAATGATCAGGGTATCTATGCGGTCGACGTCGTCGGCAGTCGGACAGTGGGGGTCCAGTGCGGGGTTCCAGCTCATCTCGGTCCTCCGATTGTTGCTGGGTATGCAATATAATCCGATCATTGCCGCGAAAACGTGCGTTTTAGGCAAA
>JBCCMP010000163.1:0-10111 GCA_039026295.1 Pseudomonadota bacterium
GCCGCGTCTCGCGCACCTCCAGGTCTGTGGAGCCTGATATTACCGAACGGGGATTGATCAGATCCGTCGGCTCCAATTGCTTGGTGCAGACCTCACACTGATCGCCCCGCGCGCGTTCATACAGGCAATCTGGGACAGGGCAGGTGCCTTCGATGTACCGATCTGGCAGGAAACGGCCATCGGCGTTCGAGTAGACCTGCTTCTCACTGACCTCCTCGATCAGACCGGCCTCGGCCAGACGACCGGCCATGTGCTGGGTCAGCACATGGTTCCGATCGGACGAGGACCGCCCGAAGAAATCGAACGACAGCCGAAAACCGTCGGCGAGGTCTTTCTGGATCTGCCAGTATTTCGCGCAGTAGTCGCCGACCGGCAGCCCTTCCTTGGCGGCGGCCAGCTCGGCAGGTGTGCCGTGTTCATCGGTGGCGCAGATCAGCAGGACCTCGTGACCCCGCATCCGCATCATCCGCGCAAAAGCATCCGCCGGCAGCTGGCTGCCGATCAGGTTTCCAAGATGCTTGATGCCGTTGATATACGGCAGGGCGGATGTGATCAGGATGCGTGCCATCTCTCCATACCTTGATTGCAGGGTTGCGTTTGGAGGCGCTCTCTTACAGGGCCGATGTCGCCCCGTCACCCCCTGCAGGAAGCGCGATCCGTCAACCTGCCGGGGTATGACTTTATCGGTCGGCCGATGCTCGATTGCCGACGATTTGCGTGCCGCTCAAAACTGTTGTCACAGCGATGCCCCTTTGCGCTATGCTGCAGCGCGGTACAGTCACGTCAACGTAATTGCCAGGACGCAGGCAAGACGCAGGGAAGAAATCCATGGCGGCACCAGGTCTTGATCCCTTTCTGCTGGATGCCGTGACCTATCTGGGCGCGGCCGTCGTCGCGGTGCCGATTTTCAAAAAGCTGAAGCTCGGCTCTGTCGTCGGATATCTGGCGGCGGGGGCGGTGATCGGTCCGCACGGGATCGGCTTTGTCGAAGATGCCGACACGGTGCTGCATTTCGCCGAGTTCGGCGTGGTTTTGCTGCTGTTCGTGATCGGTCTTGAACTGCAGCCGTCCCGGCTCTGGCGTCTCAGAAGCGAGATCTTCGGGCTCGGCGCGCTCCAGGTCGGGATCACCGCGCTGTTGATCGCCGCGTTTCTGTACGGCACCGGCCTTTTGCCGATCGAGCCTGCAATCGCGATCGGCGGTGCGCTCGCCTTGTCCTCGACCGCCTTTGCGATTCAGATCCTGCGCGAACGCGGTGATCTGACCACGCCTTATGGCGACCGGGCGTTCTCGATCCTACTGTTCCAGGATCTGTCGATTGTCCCGCTGCTGGCGCTGGTCGCTGTCCTGGCGCCTTTTGGCGGCACGACCGGCGGGGATCCCTGGCTACAGGCAGCCATCGCTGTTGGCTCGATCCTGGGGTTGATTCTGATCGGCCACTACGGCCTTGGACCATTGTTCAGGATCATCGCCGCGACCAAATCGGACGAAATCTTCACGGCGGCAGCCCTGCTGATTGTCGCGGCAGCCGCACTTTTAATGCAGTACGCCGGGCTCTCGATGGCGATGGGTGCATTCCTGGCGGGTGTGATGCTTGCCGAAAGCGAGTTCCGACATCAGCTCGAGGCCGATATCGAGCCCTTCCGGGGGCTGTTCCTCGGTCTCTTGTTCATCGCCGTGGGCATGAGCGTTGCCTGGGCTCTGATCTGGGACAACCTTTGGATCGTCATCGCCGGTGCTTTGGGATTGCTGGCGGTCAAAGCGGCGATATTGACGGCTCTGGCGAAGTTATTCGGCTCGCCTTGGCGCGATGCCTTCAAGATCGGGGCTCTGCTGGGGCAGGGGGGAGAGTTCGGCTTCGTGATCTTCACGGTCGCCTCGGGTTCGGCGGCGCTGATCAACCTTTTCGAAGCCTCCATCCTGACCGCGATCGTGACCGCGACAATGGCGCTTACACCGCTGGCCATCGTGCTGGCGGAGCGGCTCGGCCGAGGCACCGGCGATGAAATGGAGGGGATCGACACCCCGGACGCCGCTGAAAATGCCCCTGTGATCATTGCGGGATTCGGCCGCTTCGGCCAGGTCGTCGCCCGTATACTCAGGCTGCGCGGCTATGATCTGGTGTTGATCGATGCCAGCCCGGAACGCATTCGCCTTGCGCGCACGTTTGGGAACAAAGTCTTTTTCGGCGACGCGCGCCGGGCGGACACATTGAAAGCATCCGGTGTCGAGCAGGCGCGCGCGATCTTCCTATGTGCCGACGACCCGAAGGCCGTCTTGATCGCCGCGGAAAAACTCCGGATGCGGTTCCCCAATCTCAAGATCTTCGCGCGCGCCCATGACCGGATTTCGGAACTGGAACTCGGCAAGGCCGGGGTCGATGTCGTCATGCGCGAGATGCTTGAATCCGGGGTCGAAATGGCGCGCCAGGCACTGATCGAATTCGGTGACAGCGACGCAGCAGACGAGATCATTGACGAGTTCCGCCGCCGCGACACCGAACTTTTGCGTCTGCAGAACGAGCACGGCGCATTGGAGGGCTACCAGAAGATGCGCGAGCAGTTCGACCTGAAGGACAGTTGAGCAGGGCTGATCCGGCGGGCGCGCTGCGCGCGGCGGCGCTGCACTCCACCAGCCCGAGGCCCCAAGACGTGCAGACCCTTCGCTTTGGTCCGGCGGTGTGATCCCGTGCCAATAAGTGCTCACGGGTGTTTGACTCAAGATGCGCCTCTCGCCGTCTCATGAACCGCACAGAAGAGACGTATCGGCATTGGCGGCGATCAGACCCTTGACCCGGCCGCAAGCTTACCTTTTTCAGGCAGAGCAGGTCAGATCGAGATATCCGCCTTACCGCCATTAGCGGCGGACCAGTCCAGCGGTGCGTCAAGGAAGGCTTCGACCTGGTCCATCGTTGCCGGGTCGAAATAGGCACCCGCCCGGGCCTCTGCCAGCACGTCGCGCCAGGTTGCAAGGTGGTGCAGCGCGATCCCGTGCTCGCCCAGGCGTTCGTGCACCTGAGGGAAAATGTCATAGTAGAAGACCACGACCGTATGGGCGCACTCTCCCCCGGCTTCACGGATCGCCTCGACGAAGTTCACTTTCGAGCCGCCATCCGTCGTCAGGTCTTCGACCAGCAGGACACGCTGGCCGTCTTTTAGGTCGCCCTCGATCCGCGCATTGCGGCCAAAGCCCTTTGGCTTCTTGCGTACATAGAGCATGGGCAGGCCCATCCTCTCGGCGATCCAGGCGGCAAACGGGATGCCCGCCGTCTCTCCGCCCGCCACAGCATCGAACCGCTCGAAACCGGCGCTTTCGCAAAGCTTGGCCACCGCGTGGTCCATGCAGGCAGACCGGATGCGCGGGTAAGAGATCAGCTTGCGGCAGTCTATATAGACGGGGCTCGCGAGGCCCGATGTCAGGGTATAGGGCGGATCCGTGCGGAAATGGACGGCCTCTATCTCCAGCAGCATGCGGGCGACCTGACGGCCGATGGGTGTGGTGTCGGTCATTGCAGTCCTTCGATCTGCCAGTGCAGCGGAAATCCCGGGTCGAATACGACGACGGGACCGGCACCGGTTTCGATGCTGGCGGGGTAGAGCACGGGCGCGTCCTGCCGAACCAGGGTGATCATGTCCTCATTTGCCGGAAGTCCATAGAATGCGGCACCGTTCAGCGAGGCAAAAGCCTCGAGCTTGTCGAGAGTGCCCGCGGATTCGAAGACATGGGCGAGACAGGCCAGATTATTGGGTGCCGTGAAACAGCCGGCGCAGCCGCAGGCTGATTCTTTTGTCGAGGTTTCATGCGGGGCACTGTCCGTGCCCGAGAAGAAACGGGCATCTCCCGAGGTCGCAGCCTCGACCAGCGCCGCGCGGTGTTCTTCGCGCTTGGCAATCGGCAGACAATAGTAATGGGGCCTGATGCCGCCAGCGAGCAGGTGATTGCGGTTGATGATCAGGTGATGGGTCGTCAGCGTCGCGGCGAGGCCCGTATCGGCGGACCTGACATAGTCGACGCCGTCCCGGGTTGTGACGTGCTCCATGATCACTCGAAGCGTCGGCACCCGGCGGCGCAGCGGGTCCAGGACCCGGTCGATGAAGACAGCTTCTCGGTCGAAGATGTCCACATCGGGGTCTGTCACCTCGCCGTGGACACAAAGCGGTGTGCCCAGTTCCGCGAGACGCTCCAGGACCGGGATGACCTTGTCGAAATTGCGCACCCCGCTGTCCGAGTTTGTCGTCGCGCCTGCGGGATAGAGTTTGACGGCGTGGACAAGTCCAGCGTCGACCGCTGCACCCAGGTCATCCGGATCGGTCGTTTCCGTCAGATACAATGTCATGAGGGGACGAAATGACGTGTCCGTCGGCATGGCCGCACTGATACGGGAAAGGTATCCCTCGGCATCCGCTTTCGTGACGACAGGGGGCACAAGGTTCGGCATGATGATCGCGCGACCAATGTGGTCAGCAGACCAGCGCACGACGCCTTCCATCATAGCCCCATCGCGCAGATGCAGATGCCAGTCATCCGGACGTCGCAGGGTCAGTCGGTCGATCAATGGTCCCCCCGGTAAATGGTGTCCCCGCAGTGTCGGTCGCCCGTCTATAGACAATCAATTCTGCGGAGGGGAAGATTCTTCGCGGCAACGCCATCGGAATCTTTGGCACCACGAAACGGGAGTGTTCAGGTGTCTGGCACCGAGGCGATAGGACAACGGGCGCGCGGCCCATTTGCCAGGTCCGGACAGATCGCCGTCAGGGCGGCCAGCGCGTCGAAAACCTTGACCACATAGTCGCGTGTCTCGGCAAAAGGCGGGACACCCTTGTGCTTGCGCACGGCACCCTCTCCGGCATTGTAGCCAGCAAGGGCATGCAAGGGGTCGCCATTGAACTCTGTCAAAAGCCAGTTGAGGTAGGACGCACCGCCGCCGATGTTTTGCGCGGGGTTTGTGGCGTCCGTCACACCGAACCGTTTGGCGGTTGCGGGCATCAACTGCATCAGCCCTGTTGCACCCTTCGGGCTGACAGCAGCAGAGCGGCCACGCGACTCGATCGAAATCACAGCGGTCAGCAGGTATTCCGACACGTCATGCCGCCGCGCCGCTGCGCTGAGCTGCGGACCGTAGGCGAGTGTGATCTGACGCAGATGATCAAGTTTGGTCATCGCCTTCCCGTCGGTCCGGCGCTTTGACATGGTCTCCAAGGCTGCCTGCCAGCGGTCACCGCTTCCGGCCGCAAGAGCGGGCGCGTGAATTTTCCAGAACCACGCATGCTGCTGCTTGCGCGAGGTGCGCGGACGGCTTGTGCCTGCCGGACGCTCTCCCGGCGCATAGATTCGCTTGCGCTGCGATGACGATGGACGCCGGATAATCGTCATGCTTGACCGGTCGCCCACACGCTTTGAGTTCTTCAGCGTGCCTGCTTCGGCGCGTGATTCGGGTATCGCTGCCGCCAGCAGTGCGAAAACACCCAGAATTAACGGGGTTCTTACCATGGTCGGCATCGCAATATGCATGCCTGCCCAGGTTTCGCCACAATTGGCCTTGCTGTGCTCATAGTTCCCCGGAAGCCCGCCATTTTGTGTCCGTATTCGTTTGCAAATTGGATTAACCTATATAAATCGCTGACTTTTTTTAAAAGTTCCTTTGAGCATTTTTTCGGGACCTGATACCAAAATGATCACCGGGGTCGGAGAGACGAAGTCCTCGGCTCCGCCCAAAGGTCAGGCGACCACAAATTGGGCACAATTCGGAAGTAGGGTCTTACCCAGACCCCAGAAAAGGTCGAAACTTAACATCACGTCTGGAGGGTGAAAGCTATGACGATTTTGAACAAATTCCTGCGCGACGAGTCCGGTGCGGTTACCATCGACTGGGTTGCTCTGACGGCAGGCATTCTGCTGCTCGGCATCACGGTTGTGTACGCTCTGTTCAACGGCGGCGTCGACGATCTGACCGGCAGCATCAACACGCAGCTGAACACGGCATCGACGAACAATGTGACGACGGGCACTGTTCCGACGCCGGCGTCGATCGGCGGCGGTACTTAATGACATCAATTGTCTTCGTCTGGTAAACTGTTGGCAGTTACCAGACGGGATGGTTGAGAATGAGAATCGTTGCGATCCTTTTTATGATCTGCGGTGTCGCCCTCGCGGGCGGCGCCATCTTTTATGCCAACGAACGTTTTTCCCAGATGGAAGCGTCGATGGCGACCGACAGAGACTCAGGGCCAGAGCTGGTCTTGGTTCTGACGGCCGATCAACCGCTACATTCCGGAATGCGGTTGGATTACCAATCGGCTATCAAAATGACGCGTTTCGTCTGGTGGCCGAAAGAAGCCGCCCCTGAAGGCTCTTTTGCGACGGTAGAAGAGATTTTCGGCCCGGAATTGGACCAGACCAGGACTGTTCTTCGCTCGATGGAGCAGAACGACGTGATCGTGAAGTCCAAGATAACCGGCTTTGGCGAACGTTCCGGGGTGTCATCGCAGGTTCGCGATGGCATGCGCGCCGTTACAATCCCGATTGACGCTGTGAGCGGGACCGGTGGGCATATCTCTCCCGGCGATCGCGTCGACATCCAATGGCTTCGCTCGGTGGCCAACGAATTGTCGTCACATATCCTTCTGGAGGATGTTCTGGTCGTTGCAACAGACCAGTCGACTGATTCGGACCGGATCCGCGCTCAGATTGCGCGAACGGCAACTGTCGAAGTCAGCCGCAGCGATGCGCAGCATTTGACGGTTGCGATGCGGTCCGGCACGCTGACACTCTTGCTGCGCGGCGCTGGCGAAGATGCAGGAGTTGGAGAAGAAGCGACGTCCGTGAGCCTCAGTGAATTGCCGGGCGCGCCGATTGTGCCAGAGCCTGAACCTGTGGCAATCCCTGAACCTGTTGTTGAAGAGAAGGATGACGGTTACCGCGTACGGGTCAGAAAAGGCGCGCAAGTCGGGTACGAAGAGTTCCAGCAGCAAACGGATTAGACGCTCTAGAATTCGTGGCAGAAAAGCCGGGCAACCACTTGATTTCCGGCCAATTCTGAGGTGTAGTGCACCTCGGAATAGGGGGAATGGCGGCTCGCACGCCTCAATTCACGGATGGTAGAAGCCATGAAACGGATTATTCTGGTTGTGTTGCCGTTCCTGCTCGCCGTTGCGCAGGCGGTGCCGCCCGCTCAAGCGCAGTCGGTGCTCAAGGTGGCGCGCGGCCTGCAATCGAACAACGTATCGGTCCTTATCGACAGGGCGATTGTTCTGGATAGCGCCGTCAGATTTCTGGAGGTCTCCGTCGCAAATCCGGAAATCGCGGACGTGTCGCCGCTGTCGGACCGATCTGTATACATTTTCGGGCGCCGCCGCGGTACGACCACTTTGACACTGCTGGGCGAGAACGGCCGACTGATCACCAACGTGACGATCAAGGTCGAGGCGGACCATTCGGAACTGAAGCAGCGTTTGCGGCAGCTTTTGCCGAACGAGCCCATCGAGGTCCGTACTGCAAACGGTGGACTCATCCTGTCAGGCGTTGTCTCGGGCAAGGCGAAGGTCGATCGGGCGATGTCGCTCGCCACGGCATATGCCGGAGATGCTGTGACCAACATGATGTCCGTCGGCGGGACCCAACAGGTCATGCTTAAGGTCAAGATAGCCGAGATGAGCCGTTCGGCAGGCAAAGAGCTCGGCCTCTCGCTTGGTCTTCGTGGGACCACCGGCGATTTCGCGCCGGAGATCCAGACCGGCACGGCCCTGACGCCCGGCAGCGCGACGGTCACAACCGTGCTGCCGAACGGCACCGTTACGACGACAGAGCAGCCGCCAACCCGCCCGTCGCCCGGTGGTAACCCGGCGACCGACCTCGGCACCGGCCTGACGCGCGTTTTGCCCGCGGCGGGTGCGTTCGCCGGTGCTTTTGGTGCCATCTTCAATATCACCAACAACTTTATTTTGGACGTCCAGCTTGACGCTCTCGAGCAAAAGGGGTTTGCGCGCACTTTGGCAGAGCCAAACCTGGTCGCGCTCTCGGGGATCGAGGCGAGTTTTCTTGCGGGGGGCGAAGTGCCGGTTCCGGTCCGCGGCAACGACGGCGAGATCACAGTGGACTTCCGGCCGATCGGCGTGAATCTCAATTTCCTGCCTCAGGTGCTGGATGATGATCTGATCAACCTGTCGGTCTCGGCGGAAGTCTCAGATGTCGATCCGTCCATCACCACCGTGACCGAGGGGATCGAAATTGTCGGTTTCAACGTGCGCCGTGCCACGACAACTGTGGAGTTGCGGGATGGGCAGGCCTTTGCGATTGCAGGGCTGATCCAGGAAGACTTCACGGACACGATCAGTCAGGTCCCTTGGCTGGGCGATCTTCCGGTTCTGGGGACGCTGTTCCGATCGACAAACTTCCAGCGCGGCGAATCGGAGCTGGTGATCATTGTATCGGCACATCTTGTGACGCCCGCCGACAACGAAAGCGATCTGTCGTTGCCCACTGACCGCATCCGCATCCCGAACGAAGTGAATCTGTTCCTTCTGGGTGAAATCCACGAAGGGGCAACCACCATCGGCGGCATATCGGGTGTCGGTTTTGATGGCGATTTTGGCTACGTGGTGGAGTGAGACGATGAAAAAGATCAATCGCCCTGCCGTTATGACCGTACTGGGGCTTATAGCACCTGCGCTGCTTTCCGCGTGCGCCACACCTGCCGGGTTGGATGCCCGCTCGAGCGAATATGGCGTCGCGACCGAGGCCAACTTTGCAGCGCAGGACGCCTACAATCTGTCGAACCAGCGTCTGCGCGACCTGGCGCGGGAGTTTTCGGCGAACACCCAGGATACCGTCACCTTTGCATTCAACCGGTCGAGCCTGGATCAGGCCGCGCGTACCGCGCTGAACGGCCAGGCGGCTTGGCTGAAAGACAACCCGGACGTGCGGATGACCATAATCGGCCATACGGATCTGGTCGGGTCTAACCGCTACAATCAGGGTCTCGGTCTGCGCCGGGCGCGGGCCGTCCTGCGCTATCTGACGCGGCAGGGGGTGTCCCGTCGTCGTCTGGACGCTATTGCCTCGCGCGGCGAAACACAGCCCGTTGTGCAGACCGAACAGCGGGAGCGCCGCAATCGCCGTTCGGTGACCACTGTCGCCGGGTTCGCACGTAACTATGTGGGGACCGGGATTGATGGCGAATATGCAGCGCGCGTATACGACACCTATCAAGCTGGCGCGTTCGACGTCACCGACGCCGACTCTGACGTGAACTGACAATCGCGTTTTTGTTAACGCGGTCGATGGATAATGGTACGATAGGTGACGAGGAACTGGAATTCGGGCGTCGTCTTCTGGCGCAATGATGAAAGACGGGGTAAGCGGTGTCTCGGCGGAACGAAAACGAAAGCCGTTCTGGCAGTTTTCTGACTTTGCCGCCGTTGGGACCTGTGTGCCGCTGTCCGGTAACCACGTTGCTTGCCCGGTCTTGCCCTTCCGTTACTGTTGCGAAACGCGGTGGCATCGCCGACCGCAAAGGGTGCTGAGCTGCTATGGCCCTGTCTTTTCGAAGAGATTCGTCTCCTGCCGTTGTCGAAGCCCTGGTTCTGGCCGAGGGCTTTTCGGAATTCGACGCGCTCGCCCGTGACCTCGATGTCGAGTTCGGTGCAGGGCAATGGGAAGAGATCACCTATGTCGAGGCGGCGAACGTTTTCTCGGCCCCGGGGGGGGCGCAGTTCGCGGTGTTTGCGATCTCCAGCGATGCCTCTCATGACATCAACGAGGTCGCCACGCTGATCAAACGGGCCCGCGATGCGGAACTCATGGTCATGCTGGTCGTCGGCGACATCTCGTCGCGGTCGATGCACCGACTGCTGCGGGAGGGGGCGTCAGAGTTTGTTCCGTACCCCGACGCCGACGGTGCCCTGCCGGAAGCGATCGGTCGATTGCGACTGGCCAAGTCAAACAACACAGTCACGGGGTTCGGCCTGCCAGAGCCGGTGCGCCAGGGCCGTGTGATCACGTCCTACGGCGCGGCGGGCGGCGTGGGCGCGTCAACATTTGCGGTCAATCTTGCCTGGGAACTGGCGGTCGGCACGCGCAAACAGGGCCGAAAGGTTGCCTTGCTGGATTTCAA
>JBCCMP010000164.1:0-10068 GCA_039026295.1 Pseudomonadota bacterium
CAAGTATTCTATTTTAAATTCTCGATGCGTACTAATGCGTAGAAAAAGCCGCTTCAAATTTCAATAATTTATCTGTTTAAAATATACGACATAATTTGATAAAATTGCCGAATAAATAATTATGAATTTTCGGTATGTTTGAATTTTGTATAATCTTTAAATAAGCACGCAGAATGACGGTTATATATGCTCCGAAGTACTAGAATTTTGACCATTTGCATTTAAATCAATCCAGGATACGCTGATGATATTAATATGCCCATATAATTTTTATTCGACACTCGACTTTCTGATTTGCGTATTTTGAAAAAAGTTTCATTTTGGCATGCGTAAGTCTGATCGAGAGAATCGGAATTGATGTTTTTGCTCAGCATGTTGATCGTATGATTGCCTGTCTGGATATCAGTGCGCGGTCGCGGTACTGTAATCATGCTGGTGAGGTCGAGGAGTCTGAGGCGCCTCGCCGGATCGCCCGATGAAGTAAGAACTGATGGCTGCATGTCGATGATTGGCAAAGTCGCAGAGATGATATCATCCCGTCCAGTAATGACCCGCTGGATCCTTGCGGGACCCATCGCGCTTGTACTGGCAATCGTAACCATGGCTGCCATGCCATTCTGGTTCCCGGCCGGCCCGGCTGGACTTGATCACCTGGCAATTCCAATCTTACTGTTTCCGCTGATCTGGACTGCGACTGTCCTATATCCGTGCATGGATGAAAAGTTGCCACGTGCGGTGGTTGTCATGACAGCTTTGACAGCGATGCAGATCGCCGTAATCATTTCTGCGTTCTAACCTAAAAGGGATGGACGATGATTGCGCTTGAACAGGCCAAGACCAAACGCCTGATTGCTGTTCATGGCTGGTCCGGCATCATTATCGCGGCGTTACTCTACGTAGTGGTTCTGACCGGGACGATTGCTGTCTTTGCCCATGAAATTGGCGTCTGGTCTCGAGGCGATGTCGCACTTGGCCATCACGAACTCGGTCACCGCATCGACCATGTTGTCCGGCAGAACGCACGCGATCTCGACCCTGCTTATATGGAAGAGGTAAGCATAAGAACCTCCTCCGATGGATACCTAGACGTCTTTTTCCATACGCATGCCCCGAATGCAGAGGGACAGATAAGAGACAAGGGTGTTCGGCTCGAGATCGATCAAGCTACGGGCGAAGTGGTGGGCCGTGCAGAGGGATTTCGAAGCGAAGTTTATCCGCGCGAGGCGGCCTCGGCCTTCGAGCGGTTTCTGGTGCAGCTGCACATTCGACTGCACATCCCTGGGTTTTGGGGCTTGCTGGCGACCGGAGTTCTGGGGCTTTGGATGATGATATCCGGGATATCTGGCATTCTTACCCACCGCCATGCCATTCGGGATCTTTTCGTGCCGGAACGCGGCGGCAAGCGATTGGTGTCCGCACGTGACAGGCACGTTCTGTCGGGGACCTGGGGCTTGCTGTTTGCGTTTCTCGTCGCGTTTACTGGATCGTTCTTCAGCTTCGCCGGGTCCATTGGAATCCCAGTCGTCGGCATGGTTGCCTTTGGCGGTGATCAAGCAAAGCTTGTTGAAGCCGTCATTGGGGTGCCGAGCGATCCGGATGCCACGCCGGCGACATTGGCCAGTCTGGATTACATAATCATGGATGCCGAAGATCGTGCGGGTACGGCACCTGAACGGATCACGATAATGAATTACGGTCGTGCTGATTCGTCAGTGCTGACTCAACATCCGCCGAGGAATGGCGACATAACGGGGTCCTTGTACATGTTCGATGGCCCCACGCGGACATTTGAGGGAATCAAGCCTGTGCTGGGCACGGTCCCATCAGTGTCGAATACGGCATTTAATCTGATGGCCCCTCTGCATTTCGGGCACTTTGCAGGAGTCATCTCCAAACTGATCTGGCTCGCGCTCGGCGCAGCCATGTGCTTCGTGATCCTCAGCGGCTCCCGTCTTTGGATGAAACGGCGGGAAGACCAGCCGGGGTGGCAGGTTGTCCGGCGAATGCTGGTGACGGTATCTTATGGTTGTCCGATAGCTTTGGTTTTTGCCGCATATGCTCATTTCCTTGCCTTGCCGTTCAAGGCCAGCCTCTGGTGGACACCCGCGGCGTTCGTCGTCGCAAGCATCGTTCTGCTTGGCTATGGCTGTATGAAGACCGAGCTTTCCCTGTTGGATGAACGGTTGAGGCGGTTGCTTGGCGCAAGTTTGATCGGATTGCCGGTTTGCCGGATCTTCGTCGCAGGCCCCAGCTGGGGGGATGCGCTTCAAGCCGGCAGCACGGCGGTGCCCGTGTTGGATATCGCTATCTTCGCAACCGGCGCTGTTTTGCTCTGGTGGCCCGAGGTCGAGCGTTTGTTCCAGAAACCGGCTCGGGAAGAACCGTCGGCGCGGCCCGTGCTGGAGCCAGCAGAATGAGCGCGCTTCTTTTATTGGTTGCACTGGCGATCTCGATCGCCGGGGTTGGATATCTGTGCGTGACCAATGTTCGCCGCCGCCGCATTCTGG
This sequence comes from Pseudomonadota bacterium, assembly GCA_039026295.1. Classification (GTDB taxonomy): domain Bacteria; phylum Pseudomonadota; class Alphaproteobacteria; order Rhodobacterales; family Rhodobacteraceae; genus Thermohalobaculum. The sequence goes on from JBCCMP010000164.1 coordinate 2,508, forward strand.
GGCAGGACACATCGCAAGACCGGCGCCATGTTTTCGCTGCAAGGGCTCTGGTGTGGGCGCCTGGTCTGATGCTGATCGTCCTTGGCCAAACGGCCGGTGTCGTGATGTGGTTTGCCGCGCTTACGACCATCGGATGGACGATCGTTGCGGCGCCGATCACAACGGCTGAAATCCTCGCCCGGGCGTCGGAACGTGCAGTGACCGAATTTCAGCGTGTGCGAGATGTGGTCATCGACAGGATTCAGGTTCCGCGGCTTCCCACCTTTAACCTCAAGCTTGGTACAGCAAAGCGGGACCTGAGCGAAGAGCGCTTTATCGAGCAGGAACAGAGGATTGCTGCATTGGAAGCGCGACTTGCAATCTTGGAGCAGCGGAGCGAAGCCGTCGAGCGAGACGTACCGGCCCGACCAGAGATGATCGTCATCGAGGATCAGCCTCGCAAGGAAATCGCATAGCGCCGTTCGGGCTGGGTTTTTGAAACATACGCCTTCGACCCGGTCGACCGATTGAAGAGCCCACTCAAACGGCTGAGTGGGCTCGAGGGAGCAGGTGTCAGAGACCGATTTCCTGAACCTTCATCACCAGCTCGTTCCAGTTGCGCTGGTTTTCGATGTCGTGCTCAAGGCCCTGCTCGTCTGCGATGGTGAAGCGCTTGATCGCGGGCGTTTTGCTGGTCGCCTGGTATAGCCAGTACGCTTCTGCCTTCAGTGCATCGTCGATGGGCCTGTCGATCGACTCATAGACCATCTGTTTGCAGGCGTTGATGGATTCGGCCGGAAACTGCGCGATCCGCTTGGCAAGATTATCGACGTATGGCCCGATCTCGTCCGGTTCCAGAGCCTTGTTGATGGTGCCCATGGCTTGGGCTTCGTCTGCATCAAAGTCGCGGGCGCTGAGGATGATCTCCAGCGCACGCCCAAGACCCGTCTGGCGCGCCATGCGTGATGCACCGCCGCCACAGGGCAGGATCCCCATGCCGACCTCCATTTGCATGAACTTGAATTTGCCGCGTGCGGCAAACCGCATGTCCAGTGCCAAAGCCAGTTCATGCCCGCCGCCGCGGGCAAAGCCTTCGAGTTTGGCAATCGTTGCCTGTGGCACCTTGCTGATCCGTTCGCAGACTGCCTGCAGGTCCAGAAGCTGCGCTTCGTCACGGGAAACTGCCTCGGTCGACATGTCTTTCAACAATTCGGTGTCGTAGTGGCAGACCCAGATTTCCGGGTTGGCGGATTGGAAGACGACGACCTTGACGTTGCGGTCGCGTTCCAATCGCATGGCCAGAGAGTTCAGGTCGGCCAGCATTTCCTGGCCCTGAACGTTCACCGTGCCAAAGTTGAAGGTGACGGTTGCGATCGCGTCCTCGACTTTGACATCGAAGGTTTGGAAATTTTCGTATTTCATCAGGCAGTCCCTATCCGGGCGTCGCCCTTGTTCGGGCGAAGCATCAGTAAGTTTCAGTTGGATCTTCATGCAGATGTACGGGTGCGTCCCCGCCATCTGAAGAGCAATCTATTGACTTGATTTATTATAATAAGCGGCAAAATTTGTGTTCAGAATTCTTTTTATGCATATAATTGGACAATGTTTCAGAGGGCCTGAGACGACAAAGCCCCGTGCGATGCCAGATCAACTGACAACGGGACGGGGCATTGGCTTTGGCGAGGTGGCGGCATTCAACTGGCCGCGCCGTTCTTTTAGGGAAAGTCGGGCAGCAATTCGTCCGATAACCGTTTTAACGTCGCCGCAATGTCTGCGCGGTTGAAACGCAGGTTCAGCGCGACGTGGTTTACGCCGATCGTTTGAAGTTCTTGCAAGTAGGCGCGCAGGAATGTCGTGCCGGATTGGAAACCCAGATGAATTGGCCTGGCCGCAGCTTCCGGTTCATCGATCAGGTCTATGTACAGCGACTGCATCACCGGCTTATCAGAACCACCCGCGGCCCTGATCCGCGTCCGGTAGGCATTTATCACCTGGTCTTGCGAGACGGTATCGCGCGGATAGGTCATCCAGCCATCGGCATGTTCTGCCACCCAGTCCGGCGATTGCTGTGAGCCGCCCGTGATCAACATGGGGACACGTCCGCCAACCGGTTTGGGCAGCATGTCGATGCCCCCTGTCAGCGTGCCATAGCTGCTTTCATGCCGCGGGTAGTCACCCGCCACGGCCATCATGTAGTCGACACTGTCGCGGAACCGGTCGCCGCGATCCGGGAAGGTCATATTCAGGGCCGGATACTCCTCTGGCCGGTCGCCTGATGCAACACCCAGCAGGACACGTCCGCCAGATAGCACATCCGCCGTTGCGGCAGATTTTGCCACGTGAGCTGGATGGCGCAGCGGAAGAATGATGCTTCCGGTACCGAGGGCGATCTGATCTGTCGCCATTGCCAGCGCGCCCAGATAGACAAATGGGTCGAACATCTGACCGGCATCGCCGAAAGATGGCACGTTGAACGGGACATCCCGCAACCACAGGGCCGAGAAGCCAAGTTCTTCCGCCAACTGCGCGGCCTCGATATGTCCTGCCATGGTCGGCTCGCGGCCCACCTCGTATGCCTCCAGTGGTAGAACCAGACCAAGGCTCAGCTTGTTCGGCCGGAAAACCGAATTGTACGCCCGGTTGATGGTTGGGAAGGCGGCGATATCCGTGTTGTCCAACATGTCATGCATCCCCTGATGCGTAACGGATCAACGTCCGGCTTTCGATGCTCTTGCGAACCGAATTGACGGACGGGTCCTCGACCATGTCCAGAGCGCTGTGGGCGATAGAGGGTCGGCCGCGATTGTCGTAGATGTTGAAAAATACAACGTCATCCGGCGTCATCTTTGACTGATACAGCCATTCATGACCGGCATTTCCGACGAGGCCCATGATCTGTCCCGTGCGATCTGGGTAGATAAGATCCAGCAGTACCCAGTCTTCCGGGTTCAGGCTTGACGGACGCACGAAACCGAGCGGCGAGCTGTTAATCGGTGCATCCACCGGGCGCCAGACATTGATGAAGGCGAAATGCCCTACCTGCCAGTCCCTTGCAGCGTCCGCACCAATCAGATCGATCAGCCGCTGGTTCGCACCATCCACGCTGTAGTCGCTGTGCACGTTTCGCGCCGGTTTCCGTACCGCTTCCGGGTCATCGACGCGGACTGTGTGATCAAAGATGATCACCTCGCGCGCACCCAACGTTGACGTCAGTAAATCGGTCAGTTCCGCATCGTACGTGGATTGCCAAGTGCGATCCGCTCCGAAGTCGGCGACAGCGCTTGGGTAGGTCGTGAACGCGACAGAGTCCGCGGCAAATGAAACTGCGGCACCATTCCGGACATCGGACAGGCGCACCTCGGTCGGTGCAAGTTCCGGCGAAATAAGGTTCCCTGCGATCCCACCCGCGTCCAGTTCGAACGCCTGACGTTCCGGCTTGTGAACGTGGTAGTTGACCGTCGCAGTACGTTCCATCGGGCTGACCTCCAATGTCTGTGGTAACAGGCGTCAGACACGCCATTCCCGACAGATATACTTTGCCTTCCGTCAATAAATGGGCAGTCTACGTATTCAGAATATAGGTTTCGGATATAATAAATGGACACGGAAAGCCTCCGTCTGTTTGTGCTGGCAGCCGAGATGCTGAACATCAGCGCCGCTGGGCGCACCCTTGGGATGGCTCCTGCCGTGGCCAGTTCGAGGCTAGCAAAGCTGGAACACCGGGTCGGTGCAGACCTGCTGCATCGTTCGACGCGGAAAGTTTCGCTTTCGGCAGAGGGTGAAGACTTTCTGCCCTTTGCGCGTGAAATCATCGCGCAGGAAGACGCCGCTTTCGCAGCGTTGGGCAACGGAAAGGCCAAGGCCACCGGGACGCTGCGGTTCGCTGCACCCAGCACCTTTGCCCAGCTTTACATCGTGCCGATCCTGCCCGCCTTCCTGGACCAGCATCCGGATCTAACGCTGGATCTGCGCCTTTCAGATACGCAGTTCGACCTGATCGAAGGCAGCTTCGATCTTGCGCTGCGCAACGCGCCACTGCAGGATTCAAGCCTGAAGGGCCGCAAGCTGGCGGATGACAGCCGTATTCTCTGCGCATCACCCGCTTATCTGGCGATGCACGGGAAGCCAGAGACGGCAGAGGACTTGCTTCAGCACAAGCTGATCGCTTTTCGCGATCAGCAGGCACGAACATTGAAGTCGTCGGATGGTAAGACGGCGACATTTGACCCGGCTGCGGCCCGCAGCCAGTTGATAGTCGACGACGGGCAGAGCTTGAAGGGAGCATCCCGCGCAGGCGCCGGCATCTCGCTTAACTCGGTCTGGAGCGTGCACAAGGAGCTGACTGCAGGCGATCTGGTCCGCGTGCTGCCAGATTTTGAGGGTACCGACCGTCATCTGTTGTGGCTGGTCTATCCCAAGACCAACGTCCTGTCCCCGAAGGTTCGCGTCTTCATGGATTTTCTGATCGGAAGCCTCGGAGTGCACCCGCCGTGGAAAGACGATTTCGCGAGATAGGCATCTGCTTTTCCTACGATATCGAGCGTCCATGAGCCATTTTTGAAGGGGTTTTGCCGACGCTGCCCCTGTCCTGTGTGGTTTCACACAACCACCTCGCATCGTTTCGAGTATGGTTAACGACATCGAATTGAGATCGTTTCATCCAAGATCGCGGGTGATCTGACATCTAAACGGGGAGGGTTCGAAATGGGTTTTATAGAATGGGCGCAACGCAGATTGATTGCGCATGGCTTCAATCCAGGCGTCGTTGATGGCGCATGGGGCCGCAACACGCGCCGGGCTGTGATCGAGTTTCAGGGCGCCAAGGGGCTGCCTGCAACCGGGACATTAAACCAGGCCACGATCGGGGCTCTGAGGATGGCACCGGGGGCGATGGGTGCCGGAGCATCAGCACCGAAACCTGTGGATGTACCGAACCAGGATCTGCTGGATTACTTCCCGTGGATGGAATTGGCGCTGAGGAAAAAGGGGCTTCACGAAGGGCGCAACAACGCCGAGCTGCGCAAGTTCCTGAAATCCGATGGCAAGACATTGGGCGATCCGGCCCGTCTGCCATGGTGCGGCGATTTCGTGGAGACATGCATTGCCGTGACGCTGCCCGAAGCGACGGTGCCGACCAATCCCTATCTGGCGCGCAACTGGCTGAAATTCGGCACGACAGTCGATCCTTGTTTTGGTTCCGTAATGGTATTCTGGCGCGGCAGCAGAAGCGGCCATTCAGGTCATGTGGGCTTCTATTATTCCGAGGATGCCGACACCTACCACATCCTGGGCGGCAATCAGTCGAACACTGTCAGTGTCACGAAGCTGCGCAAGAACCGTTTTTTGGGGGCCCGCATGCCGAATGTGGGCGGTCCCTATCCGCGCAAGATGGTGAAAGGCAAAGGGGACTGGAAGATCACTGAAAACGAATTCTGAGGGGGGCCTCCTACCCTTGGTATGGCGCCGCACCGGTGGGGGACCGGTGCGGCGTTTCTCGTTCGACACCTGTCTTATGCGAAGCTGCCTTGAGCGTACCATGCCGGATGAGCTGGCGTGTGGAAAAGCCACAGACGAGGGCCTTCGGTAGTCTCGATGCGCCAATAATCGCGTGGACCGCTGCGCCAGTCTGGATCGTCCCACCACCATTCCGGGGCCAGACGCTCGGGTCCATAAGCCCGGGCAATAGTTAAACGCTGACCGCGCCACTGAAAGATTTTTGGAGGGGTACCCTTCTTCCCTGCTTCAGACAGAGGGATTGATGAACAATCCTCTGGGATACCCTCCGGTCGGAAGAGCGCTATAGGCCGGGGCTTACAGGCTGTGGCAGTGGCCCATTTACCAGGTGTCGAATGCGCGGCAGGGGCGATAAGGAAAGAACGTTCGGGAATATGGCTTTCCGCCGGCAACAGGCGCAGAATGTTGTCGAATCCTGCGCAGTTACCAAGACGCGAGATTAGGTCGTCGAGCTTTTGCGCCTCCGTCTCGCGATGGGCCTGAATAAGCTGGGCAGGCTTCAAGGGCTGAATCTCAACCGCGACGAGGCGCAGAGCGTCGATACCCCAACCAGCTTCAATCTCACTGACTTTCCGCCTGAAAAGCTCGCGCAGGCGCATTGGGTCACGACCAGCTCGAGCAAGGCCGATGCGGGCATGCTGGTCAGTTCCATCGACACGCCGGGCCGTAAGGCAAAGCGACCGGGCACCCATCTGGTGACGTTCAAGGTCCCGACACAGTCTTTCCAGCAATCGATCCAGCCCGGCGATCACGTCCTTTTCCAGCCCTATGGGTTCTGGCAATGTCATGCGGGCAGAGAAGCTGGGCAGAGGTCGGTCAGGCGCAACCGCCTCTGCTTCTGCCCCGAGGGCCTGATCCAGTCGGCGCATCGTCTCGATCCCGAACCGTCTGGCCAGAGCCCCACGGGCCATACGGGTCAGCGGCTCGATTGTGGTCAGACCAGTGCGGGCGAGCGCATCCACCGTACTGGCATCGATACGCAGCGCGGCAACAGGCAGATCCGCCAGCGCCTGCCGTGTGCGGGCCGTTCCGGCGATCCGGATGCCGTTGAAATGCGCCAGCGCCCATGCAGCGCCCTTGGTATCCGCTATTGCGGCGCGGGCCGTGATGCCATGATTCCCGAGACCATTGATGATCGCGGTCAACATCTGTTCTTCTCCACCAAACAGATGAGCACAGCCTGTCGCGTTAAGAATCAACGCATGTCGAGCATCACTACCAACCAGGGGAGAGAAACGCTCTGCCCAGCGGATCAGTGCTTTGTGAAATGCGTCCAGCCGTTCCGGAATCGCAGGTCTGGTCAAGAGATCAGGGCAAATCGCACGGGCATCGGTCAGAGTTTGGCCAGCCCCCAATCCGGCTTTGGCCGCAGAGTTGTTAACTCCTGTCAGGCGCACCGCTCCCTGTGCCATCTCCACCACCGCAAATGGCGTCTGCAGACCTGATTGTCCCTCAGCCCGCTGCCTGTGTTCGGCGGCAAGCCAGGGCAGGGCAACGGCGATGATCCGACGCGGCATGAGTGGCATCCAGAATTTTGTTCTTATTTTGTTCCTTATCCTTCCAGAGTCAATGAATGCTCCATCCTCGAGCTCGTAGCGATCTAAAGCGCGGAAGAGAGACGCGAAATCGCCTGATTTTCGCCTGTCCTCATGAATCATGAGCGCTACGGGAAACGGAAAGTTGCAATGCCCCCAGACACACCAGGCGACACACAAACGTACCGCTGTTCAACCGCGATGCAGGCAACGACTAAAGGCGTACCGAACGGAACTGCGTCAATGCAGCCATAATCTCTAAATGACCTAAAACACCAGCGTCGTGTCGCAGCAGATTTGCGCTAATAGTTCGGATCGAGTTGAGCTTTCTCCAGATCCCGCTCAACCAACCGGCGATACTGAAAACCGGCGATCCAAGTCATCGCAACAAAGGCCAGCCATGCGATCTGAAGCAGTCCGGAAGCCTTGGAATATCCGGCATTGTCAAGCAATGCGACGCCAACCCGGTAAGCCAGCCAAAGGCCGATCAAGACACCGATGATGCGAAGTCCCCCGCCCAGCGACAACCAAAG
>JBCCMP010000165.1:0-10015 GCA_039026295.1 Pseudomonadota bacterium
ATGAAGGCGAGCCGGTCATCCGCGAAATGAAGCGGGTTTCGAAGCCGGGCCGTCGCTATTACTCAGGCGTCAATGGAATGCCGCAGGTCCGGAATGGCCTGGGTGTATCGATCGTGTCCACGTCCAAAGGCGTGATGTCTGATGCCAAAGCACGTGCCGCGAATGTCGGCGGCGAAGTGCTTTGCACTGTCTTCTAAGGGAGCCTGATATGTCACGTATCGGAAAACGCCCGGTGGAGGCGCCTAGCGGTGTCGAGTTCAAGGTCTCCGGCCAGACCATCGAAGCGAAGGGTCCGAAGGGATCGAGAAGCTTCACGGCCACGGACGACGTTGATCTCAACCTCGAAGGCAACGTGGTTACGGTTAAGCCCCGCGGCGGCTCGAAACGGGCGCGCCAGCAGTGGGGCATGACCCGGACCATGATCCAGAATCTGGCCACAGGCGTCAGCGAAGGCTTCAAAAAAGAGCTGGAGATTACCGGGGTCGGGTATCGTGCGCAGGTCCAGGGCAAGACCCTGAAGCTGGCGCTCGGCTACAGCCATGATGTGGATTTCGACATTCCAGACGGGGTCGAGATCAAATGCGCCAAACCGACAGAGATCGAGATCACTGGTATCGACCAGCAGGTTGTTGGTGAGACCGCCGCCAAGATCCGCGAATGGCGCAAGCCAGAGCCCTTCAAGGGCAAGGGGATCAAGTACAAGGGCGAGTACATCTTCCGTAAGGAAGGCAAGAAAAAGTAAGGACGGCAGAGATGGCGAACAGCAAACGAGATCTGTTCCTGAAGCGCCGTATGCGCGTCCGGAACAAACTGAAGAAGACGGGCCGTGGCAAACTGCGGATGAGCGTACACCGTTCGTCAAAGAACCTGAGTGTCCAGATCATCGACGATGTTCAGGGTGTGACCCTGGCCGCGGCGTCGACCCTGGAATCCTCGCTGGGTGTGGTTGGCAAGAACAATCAGGACGCCGCCGCAAAGGTCGGCACACTGATCGCGGAACGCGCCAAGGCGAAGGACATCGAAGAAGTCTACTTCGACCGGGGCGGCTTCCTGTTCCACGGTAAGATCAAGGCCCTGGCCGATGCCGCCCGCGAGGGCGGTTTGAAATTCTAGGAGACGACGATGGCAGAACGTGACAACCGTGAAGGTGGCCGCGGACGCGGTCGGCGCCGAGACCGCGAAGAAGAAGCACCGGAGTTTGCTGACCGCCTGGTCGCAATCAACCGTGTCTCCAAGACGGTGAAAGGCGGCAAGCGTTTCGGATTTGCAGCTCTGGTGGTCGTGGGCGATCAGAAGGGCCGCGTCGGTTTCGGTTCCGGCAAGGCCAAGGAAGTGCCGGAAGCGATCCGCAAAGCGACAGAAGAAGCCAAGCGTCAGATGATCCGTGTGCCGCTGCGCGAGGGGCGGACGCTGCACCACGACATGAACGGTCGCTGGGGCGCTGGCAAGGTAATGATGCGCACGGCCCCTGCCGGGACCGGGATCATTGCCGGTGGCCCGATGCGCGCTGTCTTCGAGATGCTGGGCGTGCAGGACGTGGTCGCGAAGTCGATCGGTTCGCAGAACCCCTACAACATGGTGCGCGCAACCTTTGACGGTCTGAAGAAAGAGAACTCGCCCCGCATGGTGGCGGCGCGCCGCGGCAAGAAAGTCTCGGACATCCTGCCACCTCGTGACGCTGCTCCGGCCGAAGCCGAAGCCGTTGTGGCCGAGTAAGGGAGCAAAGGCATGGCGAAGACCATCGTCGTAAAGCAGATCGGAAGCCCGATCCGCCGCCCGAAAGAACAGCGCGACACGCTGGTCGGTCTGGGCCTGAACAAGATGCACAAGACCCGCGAGTTGGAAGACACGCCTTCTGTGCGCGGTATGGTCAACAAGATCCCCCATCTCGTCGAGATCGTCGAGGAACGGGGCTAATCGGTACGCTTCAGCGTAACCCGTACAAACGCCGTGGCGGTGGGGAGAGACGCAAGTCCCGCCGATCCGGCAGAGGAGATGCGTCATGAGACTCAATGAACTAGCCGACAATCCCGGTGCCACGAAGAACCGCAAACGTGTTGGTCGCGGTGCCGGTTCTGGGATCGGCAAAACCGGTGGCCGCGGAATGAAGGGCCAGAAGTCCCGTTCAGGCGTTGCGATCAAGGGGTTCGAAGGCGGACAGATGCCGCTGCACCGTCGCCTGCCGAAGCGCGGCTTCAACAACCCGGGCTCCAAGACCCATGCTGTGACGAACCTTCGAAACATTCAGGCCTTCATCGATGCTGGCAAGCTGGACGCGTCGGCGACGATCGATGAAGCGGCTCTGGTCGCAAGTGGGCTGATCCGCAGGGTCAAGGACGGCGTGCGTGTCCTGTGTCGCGGCGATTTAACCGCTAAGATCAGTCTCGACGTCACTGGCGCTTCGAAGTCTGCCGTTGCAGCCATCGAGGCGGCCGGGGGTTCCGTGACCGTCAAGGCCGCCGCCGCTCCTTCGACCGAGGGCTAGCGCTGCCGGGCCCGCGACCTTAAGTCAAAGGCTCTTGCGCCGAGAAGGAGACGCCCATGGCATCCGCCGCCGAACAAATGGCATCCAACATGAGTTGGTCCGCCTTTGGCAAAGCCAAGGACCTGCAGCAGCGTATCCTGTTCGCACTGGGACTGTTGATCGTTTATCGACTGGGAACATTCATTCCGATCCCCGGTATCGACGGTGAACAACTGCGCCTTTTTGTCGAGCAGACGCAGAGCGGCATCCTCGGCATCGCCAACATGTTCACGGGGAACGCCTTGGGCCGGATGGCGATCTTCGCTCTCGGCATCATGCCCTATATCTCGGCATCGATCATAATGCAGCTTGCGACCTCGATGGTCCCCTCGCTGGAGCAGCTGAAAAAAGAAGGCGAGCAGGGTCGGAAGAAGATCAACCAGTATACCCGCTACGGCACCGTTCTGCTTGCGACCGTTCAGGCGTATGGACTGGCGATCGGACTCCAGAGCCAGGGATTGGCGCTTAATCCTGGGCCGTTCTTCATCGCATCGACTGTGATCACTCTTGTCGGCGGGACGATGTTCCTGATGTGGCTGGGCGAACAGATCACGGCTCGCGGGATTGGCAACGGTATATCGCTGATCATCTTTGTCGGCATTGTGGCGGAACTTCCGTCTGCCATGGCGCAGTTCTTTGAATTGGGCCGGACCGGTCAGCTTCAGACGCTGGCGATCATTGGGATCATGATGATGGCGATTGTCGTGATCTACGCCGTCGTTTTCATCGAACGCGCGCAACGCCGGATCCTGATCCAATATCCGAAGCGGCAAGTCGGCAACAAAATGTACGGCGGTGAAAACTCGCATCTGCCGCTGAAGCTCAACACTGCCGGCGTGATCCCGCCGATCTTTGCAACGTCGCTGTTGTTGCTTCCGACGACGGCCGCCAGTTTCGCGGCAGGTGGCGGCGATGTCGGTTTCATGGGCGAAGTGGCGGCATTCCTCGGCCGCGGATCGCCCGGTTACCTCTTGTTGTTCGCATTCCTGATCGGCTTCTTCGTGTTCTTCTACACGGCGGTTGTTTTCAACCCCGATGATGTGGCGGACAACCTGAAGAAACAGGGCGGGTTCGTGCCCGGGATTCGCCCTGGTAAGCGCACAGCAGAGTATCTGGACTACGTGCTGACCCGCCTTTCGGTCGTCGGTGCGATCTATCTGATCCTTGTCTGCCTGCTGCCAGAAATACTGATCGCCGAACTTGCCGTTCCGTTCTACTTCGGCGGCACATCTCTCCTGATCGTGGTTTCGGTGACCATGGATACGATCACGCAGATCCAGAGCCACCTACTGGCGCATCAATATCAGGGTCTCATCGAGAAATCGAAAATACGTGGGAAACGGGGTCGGAAGGGAGCAAAAGCTTGAACATTATACTCCTTGGTCCGCCCGGAGCAGGCAAGGGCACGCAGGCACGCATCTTGGTTGAACGAGACGGCATGGTGCAGTTGTCCACTGGCGACATGCTGCGCGCCGCGGTCAAAGCCGGGACAGAAATCGGCAACAAGGCCAAAGCGGTTATGGATGCGGGCGAGTTGGTATCCGACGAGATCGTTATCGGCATTGTCTCTGATCGACTTGACGAACCTGACACAAAGGGCGGCGTGATCTTCGACGGGTTCCCCCGCACGACCGCGCAGGCCAAGGCTCTCGACAAGCTAATGGCCGAGAAGTCCATGGACCTCGACGCGGTTGTCGAAATGCAGGTCCATGACGAGCTGCTGGTCGACCGCATCAAGACCCGGGCGGCTGAAACAGGCGGCACCCGTGCGGATGACAACGAGGAGACGCTCAAGGAACGCCTCGCGGTCTACCACTCCGAAACCGCCCCGTTGATCGACTATTATCGTGATACCGGAAAACTAAAAACGGTCGACGGCATGGCCGAAATTGACGACGTGACAGCTTCGATCTCGAACGCCCTTCACGGTGGGTGAGAAAGAGCTTGACAAAGATGGAAAAGCGCCAGTTCGAGGGGTTGACCCGTTGACCGCTCTGACTATAGTTGCGCGCTTCCTGAACAGTAGGAATCGGCCCCTAGAGGCCGCTTAGGACGGAGAGAGCCCGTGGCGCGCATTTCAGGCGTGAACATCCCGACAAACAAGTGTGTGCACATAGCGCTCACCTATATTCACGGCATTGGTCATGCCTCGGCAGAAGCAATCTGCGACGCCGTAGGCATCACGCGCGAACGCCGGGTGAACGAGCTTTCGGATGCCGAGGTTGTCGCGGTACGTGAGCATATCGACGGCAACTACATGGTCGAAGGTGACCTGCGTCGTGAGAAGGCAGTCAACATCAAGCGTTTGATGGACCTTGGATGCTATCGCGGCCTGCGTCATCGCCGTGGCCTGCCTGTGCGGGGGCAGCGCACCCACACGAACGCGCGGACCCGCAAGGGACCTGCCAAGCCGATCGCCGGCAAGAAAAAGTAAGAGGGTCCGATGGCACGCGAAAGACAACGCGTTAAGCGTAAAGAACGAAAGAACATCACTGCGGGCGTCGCCCACGTGAATTCTTCTTTCAACAATACGATCATTACGATAGCGGATGCCCAAGGCAATGCGATCTCTTGGTCGTCTGCCGGGCACATGGGCTTCAAAGGGTCGCGCAAGTCGACACCCTATGCCGCTCAGGTTGCCGCTGAAGACGCGGGAAAGAAGGCACAGGAACACGGCGTTCGCACGCTGGAAGTGATGGTTCAGGGCCCGGGCTCAGGCCGTGAAAGCGCGCTGCGTGCCTTGCAGGCGGCGGGTTTCCAAATCACTGCGATCAAGGACGTGACGCCAATTGCCCACAATGGGTGTCGGCCACCAAAGCGCCGCCGCGTCTGACAGGACGGAATAATTATTGAAGGGGTCCCACCGGATGTCGGAGGGGCCGTTCGCTGTTTCCTCGGGTGCGTTTTGGCGATGGATCTGCCGCTACGCGAGCATGGAGGGCCAGACATGATCCACAAGAACTGGCAGGAACTGATCAAGCCGAACAAGCTTGAAGTGTCGCTTGGTAACGATCCGATGCGCAAGGCGACGGCGGTCGCAGAGCCACTGGAACGCGGCTTTGGTCTGACGCTGGGTAACGCGTTGCGCCGGGTCCTACTCTCGTCGCTTCAGGGTGCAGCGGTCACTGCCGTGCAGATTGACGGCGTTCTGCACGAGTTTTCGTCGGTCGCAGGTGTGCGGGAGGACGTCACCGACATCGTCCTGAACCTGAAGGGTCTCGCGGTTGCGATGGACAACGAGGGAACGAAGCGCCTCACATTGTCTGCGACGGGGCCGGGCGTGGTTACCGCTGCCGACATCACCGAGATTGCCGGCGTCGACATCGTGAACAAGGACCATGTCATCTGCCATCTGGACGATGGCGCATCCGTGCACATGGAACTGACGGTTTCGACCGGGAAGGGATATGTCGCCGCTGACAAGAACCGGCCCGAGGATGCCCCGATCGGGTTCGTACCGGTCGATGCGATCTTCTCGCCGGTGAAGCGGGTCAGCTACAAGGTTGACCCGACGCGCGAGGGTCAGGTTCTTGACTATGACAAGCTTTCGGTATCGGTCGAAACCGATGGCACGCTCAGTCCGGAAGATGCCCTGGCCTATGCTGCGCGCATCCTCCAGGACCAGCTGCAGACCTTCATTAACTTTGAAGAGCCGAAAGAAGCTGGCCGTGCTGATGAAGACGACGGACTGGAGTTCAATCCGCTTCTTCTCAAGAAGGTCGATGAACTTGAGCTGTCCTTCCGTTCAGCCAACTGCCTGAAGAACGACAACATTGTCTACATCGGCGACCTGATCCAGAAGACCGAAGCAGAGATGCTGCGCACACCGAACTTCGGCCGCAAGTCGTTGAATGAGATCAAGGAAGTGCTAACCACCATGGGCCTTCACCTCGGCATGGACGTCACGGATTGGCCACCTGACAACATCGATGACCTGGCCAAGAAGTTCGAGGATCAATTCTAAGGAAAGTTCCGGGGGCGTAAGCCCCCAACCGGGCATCCGCCCCAAGGAGGTCGCCGACAGATGCGGCCGGACAAAGTATAAAGCAAACGGAGAAATCAGATGCGTCACGCAAGGGGCTATCGTCGCCTGAACCGCACCCACGAGCACCGTAAGGCGATGTTCGCGAATATGGCTTGTTCTTTGATCGAGCATGAGCAGATCAAGACGACACTGCCGAAGGCAAAAGAACTGAGACGTATCGCCGACAAGCTGATCACGCTCGCAAAGCGTGGCGATCTGCATTCTCGGCGGTTGGTTGCTTCTCAGATCAAGCAGGATCCTGCGGTAAAAAAGCTCTTCGACACGCTGGGCGAGCGCTACAAAGACCGTGCGGGTGGATACACTCGCGTGCTGAAGGCCGGTTTCAGGTACGGCGACATGGCTCCGATGGCGATCATCGAACTGGTAGACCGTGACCCTGAAGCGAAAGGTGCGGCGGATCGAGCACGTCTCGAGGCCGAGGAAGCAACTGACCTCGAAGAGTGAACTGCTCGGCGCCGCTAATCGCGGCGCTGGCCCTTGTCATCAGATCAATACTCGGACAGCCTGTGCCAGATGCCATAAGATGGTGTCGGGCCTAACTGGCTGAAAGGTGTTGCGGATGCCCAGAACTCTGATCCCGCTCGTCGGTGTCGTCCTCGCGGCCTGCGCGATGGCCGCGCCGCAGATCCCTGAAGACGCGTCCGTGCCCGTGATTTCCGTGCAGCAAACACGGGTTGTCCCGCAAACCCGCACTGAAATCACGCTGAGCTTTGCCCCCGTCGTGAAGCAGGCAGCGCCTGCTGTCGTCAACATCTATACGAAGAAAGTCGTGGAACGGCGAGTCAGTCCGTTCAGGGGCGATCCGTTCTTTGAACGTTTCTTCAGCGACATGTTCCCGCGCGGCGGCCGGCAGCAACGGCGCATAGAAAACTCCCTTGGATCCGGGGTGATCCTCGATGAGAGCGGCATCGTCGTATCCAATCACCACGTGGTTGCGGGTGCTGACGAAATCACGGTCATTCTGCAGGACAGGCGCGAATTTCAGGGCAAGGTGATCTTCGCCGACGAAGAATCCGATCTCGCCGTAGTGCAGCTGTCGGGGGCAAGCGATCTGCCGACCCTGACACTCCGCGACTCAGACACGCTGGAAGTGGGTGATCTGGTTTTGGCGATCGGGAATCCCTTTGGCGTTGGGCAGACAGTTACAAGCGGCATCGTCTCGGGCGTTGCGCGCAGCGGCGGAACTCGAAATCAGGGAACCGGCGTTTTCATTCAGACTGATGCCGCCATCAATCCGGGAAATTCTGGCGGTGCCTTGGTCGATATGGAAGGTCGCCTCGTGGGCGTAAACACGGCGATCCTCAGCCGCTCCGGTGGGTCGAATGGAATTGGCTTTGCCGTACCGGCCAACCTTGTGGGACGCGTTGTTAATTCCGCCCGATCCGGGGCTACCGAACTGGTCCGCCCGTGGCTTGGTCTTGCTGGCCAGTCTGTCAGCGGCGAACTCGCCTCGGCCATGGGCCTGTCGACACCCCGCGGCGTGCTTATAGACGAGTTACATTCGACAAGCCCGCTGCGCGCAGCTGGCTTGAAGCGTGGCGACATTATTACCGATTTGGTCGGAACCGAAATAAATACCCTGCAGGAACTGGAGTTTCGCGCGGCTACCAGCCAATTGGGCGCGTCAGTCGGGATCGGGTATTTGCGAGACGGTCAGCCCCTTTCTGCAACGTTTCGCCTCGCTGCGGCACCAGAGCAGCCACCGCGCGACCAAAGATCGATGGGGCGAGGCGATCCATTGCCAGGTCTGACCTTCGTGACGGTCAACCCAGCGGTAATTGATGAATTCAGTCTGTCGATGTCCAGTCGCGGCGTCGTCGTGCTGCAGAGCTCAGGACCCGCGCGCCGCATTGGCCTGCGCCAGGGCGATTTCATCCGGCGCGTCAACGAGGCTGAAACGTCAACCAGCGGGGACCTCGCGGATCGACTGTCGGCAGCGCGCGGCCAGGTCACACTTTTTGTCGAGCGGAACGGGCGAACTGGCGAGATCCGGTACACCCGATAAGATGATGGATCTCTTCGACGCAGCGAAATCAGACGACGCTGGCGGACCGCGCCCGCTCGCGGATCGCATGCGACCAAAATCAATCAACGAAGTCGTCGGGCAGGACCATATCGTCGGTCCAGGTGGACCGCTTGGAGCGATGCTGGCAGCCGGTGAATTGAGCTCCCTGATCCTATGGGGCCCTCCCGGGGTCGGCAAAACAACGATCGCCAAACTGCTTGCCGATGCGACTGACCTTGCTTTCGAGGAGATCAGCGCGATCTTCTCAGGCGTCGCGGATCTCAAGCGTGTATTTGAGGCAGCGAGGATGCGGCATGCTATGGGTCGCGGCACGCTGTTGTTTGTTGATGAAATTCACCGGTTCAATAAAGCGCAGCAGGATGGATTTCTTCCGCATATGGAACGCGGGGCCATCATCCTGGTTGGTGCGACGACGGAAAATCCATCCTTCGAGCTGAACGCAGCGTTGCTGAGCAGAGCACAGGTTGTTCAACTGAAACGGCTTGAAAGCGCTGATCTTTCGGCGATCCTTGCGCGAACAGAGGCCGTCACCTCATCTCTAGCACTTACCCCGGACGGTCGAGATGCATTGATTGCCATGGCCGATGGTGACGGGCGAATGCTCTTGAACCTTGTCGAGCAAGCCCTGCTTCTGGGACCAGGTCCGCACGACGCTCAGACCTTGTCAGAGCGTCTGAACAGGAGATCACCCAACTATGACAAGTCTGGTGACGGACACTACAATCTGATTTCCGCCTTGCATAAATCTGTGCGTGGCTCTGATCCCGACGCTGCCCTTTATTGGCTGGCCCGCATGTTGGATGGTGGCGAGGATCCGCGGTTTCTGGCGCGACGCATCACTAGAATGGCGGTCGAGGACATTGGCCTGGCAGATCCTGTCGCCATGCAGCAATGCATCTCGGCCTGGCAAACCTACGAAAGGCTGGGCTCGCCCGAGGGCGAAAAGTACGAAGCGGAACGCAAGAAACTGCGTGCCGACATCGAGTCGTGCGAGGCGCGCGTGCGCGACCTCGAAAAGGCCGTGAGCGTCGAACACCAGCTCGACGCGGCCGAAGCCGAGCTCAACGCCAAGCAGTTCTTTGCAGCGAGCGCCAAGCTCGTCGGACTGCGTTCGAGGCGACAACGCGAGCTGTGTGCAGCTGTCGAGGTTGGGCTCATCGAACGCGCCAGCGCTGCCGTCGAGTGCACCGCCGCGACGTGGAGCTTTCGAAAAACCCTGGACGAAGACCTGGCCGGAATAATCGAAGCGCTCGGCCGCATCGGGGCGAAGGACCGCTTCTTGGACGTGATTGCTGACGAGCTGCGGCCCTTTGTGAACGCCAGTTGCGACGCCTCGGACGCCGCGGCCTCGAGGCTCAGAAGGCTCGAGGTCGAGGGCTGGGAAGCCGCGTCGCGAGCAGCCGTCGCTTTTGTCGCCTTC
>JBCCMP010000166.1:0-10002 GCA_039026295.1 Pseudomonadota bacterium
CCTGGATCAGCACCGGCTCGATCAGTGCGCGCGAGGCGTAGACGGCGGCGGTATATCCGGCGGGGCCGGAGCCGATGATCAGGCAGCGGGTGTGGCGGATTTCAGCCACGCGAGATTCGGCCATGGGGTACTCCTTTGGACTGCTCACGATCTCTCGATACGGGGTTGGGTCGGCGCCGCCAAGAGGCTAGGCCGGGTTGTCCACAGGATATGGAGATCAGGCATGCATGTTCCAGCGATGATCGCGTTTCTGTTAGCTCTGTTGCTGGCCCCGGCGGCCTGGGCGGCAGAGCTCATGACCCCGGCCGAGGCCCGAAAGGCCGCGCTGGCAGGACAGGTCGTGCTGATCGATATCCGCACGCAGGCGGAATGGGCCAGAACCGGCGTCCCTGACGCGGCCCATGCTTTGAACATGCGCAGTCAGGATTTCATGTCCGAACTTACCCGTTTGATGGACGCCAATCCCGGCACGCCGCTGGCGCTGATCTGTGCACGGGGCGGCCGGTCAAGCTCTCTGGCAGCGGCCTGGGCGGAGCGCGATATATCAGCGTTCAATGTGCGAGAGGGAATGCTGGGGTCCGGGGACGGCCCGGGCTGGCTTGCCCGGGCGCTGCCGGTTCGCAGACCAGATGCGCCAAGAGCTGAATAGGCCCCAAAGCGCAATCCAACCCGCGATAACAGAGCGTCCAGGCACAGCCCTGAGCGTTCAGCTCGACGCAGCCGCCCCGCCAAACTCGCAAGATTGAAAGCGGTGCTAACCGCCCGGCATCTGGCTGGCGCTGTAATTGCGCCTGACATAGGCCTCGACCAGCATGCCGATGACCAGCAGCACCACGTAGACCAGGATCGGATAATCCATGTTCGTCGTGCGCGCCGTGTAGTTCAGAAAAGCGGCGGACCGCCCCTGATCCAGCAGATGGAACATCGGGTTCCAGTCCATGTACGGACGCAGGAAGCCGGGCATCGAATTCGCCACGAAAAACTTGCCCGACGTAAAGAACATGATCCGGACATAGGTGGTCTGCAGCAACGCGCCCCACGTGAAGTAGCGCACGGCGGCAAGGAACAGTATGCCGACCCCGATGCCACCGAACCACGCCCAGAAGTAGGCGCTGACGAACCGGTAGGGGTCCTGCATCTCCCAGACGTCGCGCAGCAGATAGTTCGCGACCAGCATGATAAGCAGGGCGAACGTGTTCTTGTAGAAGGACGATATCGCCTTCACGCACACCATCAGAAACGGCGACAGACGTTGATGGTTCATCATGTCCTGGCGCAAAGCGCCGGCCACCGCCGCGACCGTGCGGATGTGGACGAAGAACAGGATGAAGCCGATCAGCACAAAGGTAAGGTGATCCCCGCGCACCTGTCCGGCACGGCCGCCCATCAGGCTGATGAAGGTGTAGAAGATGATGCCAGCGACCAGCGGCTGCGCGACCGATATCAGGATACCCAGCGCCGCATTCTTGTGTTCGGTGCGAAGGTCACGCACGACCAGCGAATAGACCAGCGCCAGAAAGGCCGCAAACGCCGTGAAGAACCCCTGCTTTACCGGGTCACGCTGGTGCAGCGAGCTGAGATCCTGGTTCGACATCTTCTGCCCGTTAGGTCCTTTTCATCCGCACAAGCGGCCGAGATAGCGATTGCCCCGTCGCCCGTCCAAGGCTACCACAGCGCCGCTGGTGGCGCCGCAATCTCGTCGAAACTGGTGTATAGCCCGTGAACTCGTCGATCTCAAAGGAATGACCGCTGAACATGGCCGCAATACGACTGGACGACGTATTGACCACCTTGGCGCTCAAAGCCGGTGCCGAGATCATGGCAGTCTACGATGCGGGCCCGGTCAAGGCTGACCGCAAGGCCGATGACAGCCCGGTCACCGCCGCTGATCTGGCGGCGGACAAGGTCATCTCCGAAGGTCTTGCGCATGCCTATCCCGACATACCGGCGGTGACCGAAGAAGCCGCCGAAAGCCATGATCTGACGCCGCCGCCGCAATATTTCCTTGTGGACCCCTTGGATGGAACCAAGGAGTTCGTGCAGCGCCGCGGCGATTTCACGGTGAACATTGCGCTGATCGAAGACGGCATCCCGACCGCCGGTGTGGTCTATGCCCCGGCGAAAGGGCGTTTATTCATCACCCGCACCGAACGCCCCGGCGCCGAGTCCGATACCGTGCAAGAGCAGCGCGTCGAGGATCACCGTCTCGTGCCCGGGACCGGCGACGTGCTCGCGGTCACCACGCCCGATAACGGCGCGCTGAAGATCGTCGCGTCGAAGTCCCACCGCGATCAGGCAACCGACGACTACATCGCAGGCTTCCGCGTGGCCGAGTTCAAAAGCGCAGGGTCTTCGTTGAAGTTCTGCCTGCTGGCCGCCGGAGAGGCGGACTTTTACCCCCGCCTCGGCCGGACCATGGAATGGGACACGGCGGCAGGCCACGCGGTGCTGCGCGCAGCAGGCGGCATTGTCCTCGACAAAGAGACAAAGGCCCCGCTTGGATATGGCAAACCGGGGTGGGAGAACCCTCACTTCCTGGCCATGGCACCCGGCGTCGAAATCTGAGATGGGGGCCGGATGCGCGCCGCAATACTGATCCCGGCCCGATACGCCTCGACCCGTTATCCCGGCAAACCGCTGGCAGAATTGCGGGGCGCGACCGGTGTCGCGAAAAGCCTGATCCGGCGATCGTGGGACGCGGCGCAAAGCGTCGAGGGGGCCGAGGCATGGGTTGCGACCGACGATGACCGCATCGCCGAAGCGGTCGAGGCGTTCGGCGGCCGGGTCCTGATGACCTCGCCTGACTGTGCCAACGGGACCGAACGCTGCGCCGAGGCAATGAGGGCGCTGCCGGTCACCCCGGAACTGGTGGTCAATCTACAGGGTGACGCCCCACTGACGCCGACCTGGTTCCTGACCGCCCTGATCGAGGCCATGGAGGCCCGCAAGGATGTCGCCGTCGCAACCCCCGTTCTGCGCTGCGACGAATATGCCCTGCAGGGGTTTCTGGACGACCGCAAGGCCGGACGGGTTGGCGCGACCACCGCCGTTTTCGCCAACGACATGCGCGCGTTATACTTTTCCAAAGAAGTCATCCCTTACACAGACGGCAACCTGACCCAGGGCGGAGTGTGCCCCGTGTTCCATCATGTGGGCGTTTATGCCTACCGCCCCGCACCGCTGGCCGCTTATCCGGCGATGCCCGTCGGTCCGTTGGAGAACCCGGAAGGTCTGGAACAGCTTCGCTTTCTGGAAAACGGTCACGATGTGCTCTGCGTCGAGGTTGAAAGCCGCGGCCTGAAGTTCTGGGAGCTGAACAACCCCGAGGACGTCCCGCGGATCGAAGCGGTCCTGGCAGAGCAGGGCATCGACTGATGGACACGGTCGCGGAGCCGGGTGGTGCGCCGCCGCGGACGGCCATCCCGGTCAGCGTCGCCATCCTCAGTCATCGGCGGCCGCATCTGCTGCAGCGCGTGATCTCCGCGGTTTCTCAACTGGATTACCCGATGTTCGAGGTCGTCGTCGTCGGGGATCAGCCGCAGCTGGATGACTACCGCTTGCCACGGGACGTTGCCGCTGCGATCCGCTATGTCTGCCATCCGAAGGCGAACATCGGCGTCGCTCGGAATCTGGCGGTCGAATACAGTGCGGGCGATGTGGTCGCGTTCTGCGACGATGATGCGGTGCCGGAACCGGACTGGCTGAAACACCTGATCGCGCCGTTCTACAACCCCAATGTCGGGGCCGTGGCCGGATTGGTGCGCGGCCGGGATGGCCGAACGGTCGAATGGGCCGGCGGCACCTTTGACCGGACCGGCCGCGAGCAGCCATCCCGCCGCGGCCAGCGCCACGAGTTGCGCACCGGTGAGGCGCAGTGCCGTACCGGCAACTTTCTGGGCATGATGGGTGCAAATACCGCCTTTCGGCGCACGGCCGTTCTGCAGGTCGGCGGTTTTGACGAGGCGATCAGGTATTATCTGGACGAGACGGATATCGCCCTGCGCCTGGCGGAAGACGGCTGGGCCGCGGCCTTTTCGCCTAATGCCGAAGTCCATCACCTGCGCGAACAGAATGACGCGCGGGGCGACCTGCGGGCACCGCGAAACCTGACAGAGATCGCCGCCAGCAAGGCTTATTTCTGCACCCGTCACCTTTCTCCCAAACTTCTGGCCGGGGCGCTGGATGACTTTCAGGAACGACGCCTTGCCGAGCTGGACCCGTTTCTCCGCCTCGGCATGCTGCGGCGACAAGAGCTGGCAGCCCTGATGGCGCAAATGGCGACCGGCATTCGGAAAGGCCGGTCCCGCCGGAAGCGGACACCTCTTTCCAGTGGTATGCCCCGGCCGTCGTTTCGCCCGTTCAGCACGACGACACGGCCCGGCCTTTCGATCGCGCTGCAATCAGGCTGGGGCCTGCGTTCCGTCCGCCAGACGCGAAACCTTGCCCGGCAGCTTGCCGCCGCCGGGCACCGCGTAACCTGCCTCAGCTACTTCTCCGGAATGCATGCTTTGCGGGTCTGGTTCAGCGACGGCGTCTGGATGCACTCTGGCGGGACATGGCGGCTGGACCAGCACGGCCCATCAGGGCGTGTCATGCGCCGCCGCTCCCGCGCCCTTGTCGAGATATCGCGCATCGGTGCGCGGCGCGATTTCGACATTTTTCTGGCGACGGGCAGGGCGGGCGCTGGTGCGACGACCACATGGTCGGCCCCGGGCACCCGCAGCAGATTTGCCGTCACCAATTTGAACAGCGATGGTCGGCCGCTCTCGGAGATGCTTGATCTGGTGGATCGTGCCCTGACGCAATCGTGTCCCGATAAACCCCATGTTTTGCCGAATTCCGAACCTATCCTGCGACGGACACGGGCGTTTGAAACGTCAAGACAGGCGTAACCGACCCGAATTGTAAACCGTGCCTCAACCATTTTGCGTTCGCCTGCCCGATACGTTAAGGGGCTGCGAACCGCGCGAATGTGGGGCGTTATCGACCTGAAGGAGCCAAAATGGCCCGAAAAGTACGTACCGCAGTTTTTCCCGTTGCAGGCATGGGCACCCGGTTCCTGCCGGCAACCAAATCCATACCCAAGGAAATGCTGCCCCTGGTCGACCGCCCGCTCATCCAGTATGCGATCGACGAGGCGCGGGCGGCCGGGATCAAAGAGTTCATCTTTGTCACCGCGCGCGGCAAGTCGGCGCTGGAGGATTACTTCGACTCCGCCCCGCAGCTCGAGCATGCATTACGCAAGTCGGGAAAACAGGACCTGCTTGACGAAGTACAGAACGCCACCATGGCCTCGGGCGCGATTGCCTATATCCGCCAGCAGGAAGCACTCGGCCTCGGCCACGCCGTCTGGTGCGCGCGGCGACTGATCGCGGATCAACCCTTTGCCGTGATCCTGCCGGACGATGTCATATCGGCGAAAACACCGTGCCTGCAGCAGATGGTCGAAGCCTACGAAGCCGCGGGAAGCGACGGCTCGATGGTCGCCGCCATGGAGGTCGCCCCGGAAGAGACCAGCAAATACGGCATCATCGACGTGGCCGAGAACATGGGAACCATGGTCGCCGCCCGCGACCTGGTCGAAAAACCAGCGATGTCGGCAGCCCCGTCCAACCTCGCCGTGATCGGCCGCTACATCCTGACGCCGGAGGTGATGGACACGCTCAGCGAGAAGAAGCGCGGGGCGGGCGGCGAGATTCAGCTGACGGATGCGATTGCGGCACAGGCCCATGCGGGCGCGCCCGTCTTCGGCTATCGGTTCGAGGGTGAGCGTTTCGATTGCGGCTCGAAAGCGGGCTTTCTGAAGGCCACGATCGCCTTTGCGATGGCCCGTGACGATCTGCGCGACGATTTCGGGGCCTTTCTGCGCAATTCCGCCTTTGGTGACATCGCAGCAGAATAGATCCGGGAACAGGTGGTGGCCGTCTCCCCTTGAAGTATACGGCAGGCCTTTCCGGCCCGCCGGTTGCACGATATAGCGTCAGCGCCCCACCCGGAGATGGCGCAATGACGACCCCGACCATCCTTCTCGACGTCACCCGCACGGTCGCGCGCAGCCGTCTGCCTGCGCCGACGGGGATCGACCGGGTGGAACGCGCCTATATCGATTGGGCCCTGTCGTTGAATGCGTACTTTCTGGTGGCGATCGACCGTCGCCAGCACCTTGTGGGCGCTAACACCCTGAAACGCCTTCTGGACTGGCAAGATCGGCCGGACGTGCCGCTGCCCATGGATGCAAGGTCACTGATGTCCCCCGGCCGGGACAGGAAACTGCGCCAGGCCCAGAGCCTGATCCGGCGGGAGGCGATCGCCACGGCGGGCCGACCGGCGCAGATCGCGGCGATGCTGCGCGGCACGATCGAGGGCCGCGCCGTCTACATCAACGCCGGGCACGACAATCTCGGCGAAAACCTGATGGCGGCGCTGGATGCTGCCGCGATCCCGAAGCTGGTGCTGATCCACGATGTCATTCCGCTTGATCATCCCGAGTTTACGCGTCGGCGCGTCCCGGCACAGTTCGCCGAGAAGCTTCAGGCCGCCGCGCTGGCGGATGCGATCCTGACCAACTCTGCCCATACGGCAGAGCGGATGTGCCGCTATATCGCGCCGCAGCGCCTGCTGATCGCGCCGCTGGGGGTGGAGGTGGCCCCGCCAAGGCCTCCATCAGAGGACGCAGCCCCCTATTTCCTCTGCCTTGGCACGATCGAGCCGCGCAAAAACCACCAGCTTCTGATGGATCTATGGGAAGGGTTCGGGCCTGACGCCGCCCCGGCCGAGCTCTGGATTGCAGGAAGACGGGGCTGGGAGAACAAGGATCTGTTCAAGCGCCTGGACACGTCTGCCGTGATCGGACGGGGCGTTCTGGAACTGGGCCCCGTCACCGCCGCCGAGCTGCACGACCTGCTGTCGGGCGCGCGGGCGGTCCTTTTCCCATCGCTTGCCGAAGGGTACGGGCTGCCACTGGCCGAAGCGCTGGCGATGGGCATCCCGGTCATCGCGTCTGACCTGCCTGCCCTGCGCGAGGTGGGCGGCAGCGTGCCTGAATATCTGTCGCCGACAGAAGCACAGACCTGGTCCGACAGGATCACCGCCTATGCAGCGCCGGGCTCGCCGGAACGGGCTGCGCAGCTGGACAGGATCGCTGGCTGGACGGCGCCGACCTGGAAAACGCATTTCGATATCGTTCTCAACGCGATCGAAACCGTTATGGCGCAATCCATGGCGGCGGGATAAACCCGCCGTCAGAGCAGAACGTTCGGAAAACCGCCCATGGGCCTTCTTCGCGCCGCGCGCAATCGGCTGACCTTGCGGCTGCAGCGCCGCCGGCTGCAGGTGCGCGCGGCCGTCAAGGCACGGGAACTGCAGCCGGTGCATCAACGCTGGTCGGGCATTGGCCCGGGACCCGTTCTGTTTTCGACCATGCGCAACGAAGCGGTGCGCCTGCCCTATTTCCTCGCCTACTATCGCAAACTGGGCATCGTGCATTTCTTCATCATCGACAACGGCTCGACCGATGACACGACATCGTTCCTGGCGACGCAGACGGACGTGTCGCTGTGGTCCAGCAGCGGCAGCTATCGCGGATCACGTTTCGGCGTTGACTGGCTGAACGCCCTTCTCAGCCGCCACGGCGCCGGTCGCTGGTGCCTTGTGGTCGATCCCGATGAATTCCTGGTCTACCCCCACTGCGATACCCGGAAACTGCCCGCCCTGACGCGCTGGCTGGACAGCCGCGGCCACACCGGGCTGGCGGTGCTTCTGCTGGACATGTATGGCGACGGCCCGGTGTCGCGGACGCACTGCCGGATCGGCGAGGATCCGATCGCCGCCGCGCCCTGGTTCGATGCCGGGAATTATGTGGTCAGCCGGGACGCGTTCTACCAGAACCTCTGGATCCAGGGCGGCCCGCGGCAGCGGGTCTTCTTCGCCGACGATCCCCATGCGGCGCCCGCGCTGAACAAGATCCCGCTGGTCAAATGGCAGCGCGGCTATGTCTACAAGGCCGGGGCGCACGACCTGCTGCCCAGAAAGCTGAACCAGACCTACGCGCGCACGGGCGGCAGTCTGACCTCGGGCGTGCTGCTTCATGCCAAGTTCATGGACGTGCTCAGCGAAAAGGTGGCCGAGGAAATGGAGCGCCGTCAGCACTATGCCGACAGCGCGGAATATCTGTCCTATGCCGAGCAGGGCGATGACATCGCCTTGTGGACGCCGCAGTCGATCCGGTACGAGGGCTGGGCGCAGCTTTGCGATCTGGGCCTGATGGCCAAGGGTGGTTGGCTGTGAGTGGCAGGCTGTGAGCGTCGGTTTCGCCATGCTCGCGCACGAGCGTCTGGACCGCGCGGCTGCGGTCGCGCGCCATCTGGCCCTGTCCGGGTCACCGGTGGTCGTCCATCTGGACACGCGATCGGCTGCGGCCGACCGGGCTGCCTTTCAGCGGTCGGCGGGGGACGGTGTGACCGCCATCTCGACCCGCGCCGCGGACTGGGGCCGGATCGGGCTGGTCGAGGCGAGCCTGGATTGCCTGAAGGAATTTTCCCGGGATGGTTTGCCGGACCATGTGACCCTGATCAGCGGGTCCTGCCTGCCGACCCGCCCGGTCGAGGAGCTTGCGGCGCATCTGTCCGCGCACCCGGACGCGGATTTCATCGAATCGACGCCGGTTGCCCAGGACCGCTGGGTCGTCGATGGCCTATCCTCAGAGCGTTTCACCCTGCATCACTGGTTTTCCTGGCGGCGGTCGCGATGGATGTTCGACCGCTCGGTCGCCCTGCAAAGGCAGCTTGGCGTGCGGCGCACCATGCCGACCGGGCTGACGCCCCATCTCGGCGGGCAGTGGTGGTGCCTCTCTTCCGCGACGATTTCGGCCCTGCTTGCTCACCCCGATCTTCCCGCATGGCTGAGGTTCTTCAAAACGGTCTGGATCCCCGACGAGGCGTTCTTTCAGACTGTCATCCACCAGGTCGCATCAAAGGCAGAGATCCGGCCGCCGATCCATCTGGTACGCTGGGGCACGGACGGGCGACCGTTCACGTTTCACGACGATCACCTTGACCTGTTAGCGCAGTCCGACGCCTTCTTTGCCCGCAAGATCGACCCGGATGCCGATCAGTTGTATCAGCACTTTCTGGGGCTGTTGCCGCCTGAGACTGAAGAGTCTGGCCCGCGACAGCCCGCTCCGCGACGGCCGGTCTGCGAAGCGCCGTTCGAAGAGGCGCGCGCCCGTGATCTGCGCGAGGGGCGTGGCCAGTTGACCCAGTCGCGGTATCCCGGCGGCACCAAGCAAAGCTCGGTGCAGACGGCGGGTCCCTATCTCGTGCTCGTCGGCGATGATGTGGACCTGTTGCAAAGGGCCCGCACGGCGCTCGCCGGGATCGCTGATCTGCGATGTCACGGGGACCTGTTTGGCGCCGCAGATGCCGCGTTTGCCTCTGGCGAGACGCTGGCCTGGGGAAACCTGCCCGGCTCTGCGCTGATCCGGGACTATCAGCCGTCGCAGTTTCTGGCCAATCTGGTGCGCGCTGACCGGCGCGCCGGGGCCAGCGCGGCCTTTCTCTTCACGCCGTCAACAGACGCGGCCGAGGTCGCCAGAAAGACCGATCCCCTGCGCGTCGTCGGCGGGCAACTGGTCGGCGACGGGAACGCCCGGCTGATCCTGCTGGGGCGCGGAGATGACCTTCTCGACCGGCTGCGCAGGCCGTTGCCGACCCGCCGGAAAGTCAGCCGCCCCCAGAAACCGCGGGAGATCTGGGCCTGGCAGAGAGCCATCGACGCAGACGATCTGGCGATTGATCTCGGCGGGAGCGGAGCGGGACAGACCTTGCAAACGCTTCGGCAACTGGCCGCCGGGCTGACCGATCAGGCCCACTGGACAACGCCGGAACCGAGCGAGGCCGCAGAATGACCGCGCCCCGCTACTTCGCGATCATCGGGACGATGCGCACCGGGTCTAATCTGCTGGAGCAGACCCTGGACGCCCTGGACGGCACGGTCTGTTACGGC
>JBCCMP010000167.1:0-10000 GCA_039026295.1 Pseudomonadota bacterium
GTGTCTATCTCAAGAAATAAAATGTGCATTTTGCCTCCGATCCCACAATTGTGCCCGAAAGCTGCGGGACCGTCCAGAAAAGCTGGCCGACCGCATTGGTCCTATAGACCTAAGTGCCGCGGCGCTTTATGATGCGCCGTCCATTACTTCAGTCCTCTGGGACTCCGGGATTTTAGATGACCGACGATAAACCCCCGCTTTCTGCCGCAATGCAGACTTTAAGCGCCGCGATCCAGAACCATGGTGCGCCGCAGGCCGCGTTTTGCGGTTTCGACCTATGGCTCGAAGTGATGGGGTCCGGTTACACCTCGATGTGCAATTTTCGCGCCGGGGGACAAATCGCAGACGGCACCGAAGAAGAAAACACGCTGATCGTGCCGATGTTGGTGATCGGGGGTCGGATCGTTATCAGCTTCGACCCGACACTGCCGCCGGATCAGTTTTATCTAAAACCCTGATTTCAGGCGCATTGCCATGAACCTGCCGGGCCTGTAGAATAATCAGATTGTTCGAAAGGGTTTCAGATGCCGCCAGCCGCACGCATGTTGGACAATGTCCTTCAGACAGCGCCCCATTGCCACGCGCCGATCCATCCACCAGCGCCGACACCGACACCGGTGCCGCACCCGGCAATTCCGTTGCCAATCCTGACGCCGTGTGCGCCGACCGTATTGATTGGCAAGATGCCGGCAGCGCGAGTGACGGATACCACCAAGATCTGTACCCTGATTCCGTGTGTCCCGGCAGGGCCCGGGATCATCGTCAAGGGTTCAACGACTGTTCTGGTGCAAAAGATGCCAGCCGCCCGGGCAGGCGACATGACCTCGCATCCGACCTGCGTCGCGCCGATCCCGTCACCAACGGGCAACATCATCCCGCCCTGCTGCGTCACGGTCCAGATCGGCGGGTAATCCGACTTGCGCAAGGATGTCTTCGAGGCGCTGGCACCGGTGTGCCCGCGCAATCTTCACGGCGCGGGTAAGGAAAGCCCCCTCAAGCTTGCATCGGTCATGGAAGAGCGTGACGGCCACGTTTGGCACGGCATGCTGCATTCCACAGACGAAAGCCTTTGGACCGAGTACCCGATCATCGATGGCGTGCCGATCTTGGTGCCCGATGTGCCGACCTTTCTGAACAACACGCGGTCTCAGATCCAGGCGCGGCAGGATCTGTCCGCTGACACGCAAAGCCTGTTGGGTGATGCATTTGGCCCAGGATCAGAGTTCGATGCGACCCGGCAGCATCTCAGCATCTATGCTTACGCGCATTTCTCTGACTGGCTGACCGGCGCGGCGGGCGATCCATCGCAGGTGGCGGGGCTGAGCAAGGCGATCTCCGACGCAATGGATCTTGGCGGCGGCGCCGCACTGGATCTTGGCTGTTCTGTCGGACGGGCAACGTGGGAGATGGCACGCCACGCGACCGGTCCGGTTCTGGGCGGCGATCTGAATTTTTCAATGCTACAACTGGCGCAGCGGCTTATGGTTGAGGGGTCCGCCACATTCGATCTCAGGCGGATCGGCATCGTCTATGACCCGGTAGTGATCGACCTGCCAGATACAGCCGCGGCGGACAAAATCGACTTCTGGGCAATGGACTGCATGGCCCTGCCGTTTCCGAAGGACCGGTTCGAACAGGCCGTCGCGCTGAATCTCGTCGACTGCATTGCGGTGCCGACCCAGATGCTGGTCGAAGTCGAGCGCACGCTTGTGCCGGGTGGACGGGCTGCGTTCACGACGCCCTACGATTGGGCTGGAAACGCGACGGAACCATCCGATTGGCTGGGCGGCCACTCTCAACGCGCACCGCATAAGGGTGCAGGCGAGCCGGTTCTGACCGCGACGCTGGCACAGGCGGGATTGACCCCGGTAGCCGAGAATGCCTCTTTGCCATGGAAGCTGCGGCTGCATGCGCGGTCGGTGATGCACTATGATGTGCACATGGTGGCCTGCCAGAAAGCTGCCTGACCGGCATCCGCTAGCTTACGTCCTGCGCCTCCTCGATCCGGTCAGCGAAAACGATGAAGCGCAGGGGCCCGGGCGTTTTTGCATCCAGCGGCCAGCAGGTAGAAAGAACAAGCGTCGAAGGCCCGCTGAACCGGCTGTCGAAGCGCCAGCTTCTGCTATCGACCACCAGCGCTTTCCTGACCTTAAATCTGTGGGTGACGCCGCCGGTATCGACATCTACCCGATCGCCGGGGCGGAGGTCACCCGCGAAGGCCAGATGCGTGTCCCGGTGCCCTGCGATTGCCGACAGGCCCGGCGCGCCGATCGGTGCAGTCCCGGCAACGTGCCCGGGACCCCATGCCATCGCCGAACCGCTTGCCTGATTCAGAACGACGGCCCCCACGCCAAGGCGTGGCACGGTGATCCGGGCTTCAGGTGCGAAATCGGCCCACTCCCACGGGGGCACGTCCGTCCCCGTCGCCTTGCCCTCTTCCCAGGCCTGTTCCAGCAATATCTGCCCGACCCAGGCCTTGGCGGGGACATAAGCCCCCTGCGCTGCGGTGATCAGTCCGGCGAAGATGATGGCCGCGCCGGCTGCCTTCAGGACGCCTCTCATACAGGACGTCTCCGTGCATGCATCAGCAGCAAGGCCCCTGCCAGCGCCGCCAGCAGGCCGAGCCAGAGGGTAAGTTGCCAGTCAGCCGACCCGCGTGGAACATAAGCGCCGTGCTGCGGCGCGCTGGGCACTGCGGCGATCACCGGCGCATCCGCGCCCTCTGATGCATCTTCTGCCGCTGGAACCTCGGCATTGATGCGGTAAAGACGCGCCTCGGTTTCCTCGTCGAGCGGCGGGATTTCATCGGCGGGCGCGATGATCGGCAGAAAAACTGCAGGGTTCCAGCCTTCGGGCAGGTTCAAGGCGACCTCGGACTTGGCAAGTTCCTCTGTCGCAGGCCGCGCGACCTGATCGTCGATCGCGATCAGCGAGGTCAGGCGCGAGGTGATCTGATAGTCCAGCGCTGTCGTCAGGATCTTTGCATCGACGATTGCTTCGCTGACCGCCGCGATGATCGACGGGCTAAGCCGCGCCGCCTCCAGCGCGCCGATCCGTTTGCGCGCCCAGAGCCGGGCAATGCCGGGCCGCTCTGCCGCCTGTTCCAGCGGGATGTTCATCTCGAACGGCCCCGTCATCGAGGCGCCTTTCAGAGTTATGGTTCCCGTTTGCGAAGCGGTCTTCAAAGCAACGACAATGGGTTCGCCCACATAAAGATCAGGAATCCGCTCGGGGAAAATCTCTCCATCCATCCCGTCCGGCAGAACAAGTTCGATATCCGTCAAAGCGGGGGTTTCAATTTTCGCGAAGAGGTTCTGCATCTTTGCGGCAACCTCTGCCGTATTGCCGATGAAGACATGCGCCCCGCGACCGTGTTCGGCGGCCTCGGTCATGAAGTATGAGTTCGGCGCTGAACCGATCCCCACCGTGAACAGCCGCGTCCGGCCGAGCTTGCGCTTGATCAGGCTGAACAGTGCCTTTTCGTTGTTGACCGCCCCATCGGTCAGAAAGATCACCTGGCGCAGCGCGCCCTGTGTCTCCGGGTTGCTGTCTTGCAGCGCCCATTCCAGCGGGCGGTACATCTCTGTCCCGCCGCCCGCACGCAGTCCGCGCACCGTGCGAACCGCCGCCTCGATCGCTTCGGGCGTCGCGGGCACCGAGGTGTCAGCATAGACATGGAAGTCATTCGAAAAAGCCAAGATGTTGAACCGGTCCTGCGGACGCAGGCGGCGCAGTGCCATTTCCAGGCCTTCCCTCGCCTGACGGATCGACTCCCCATCCATCGAGCCGGAGACATCCTGCACAAAGATGACCTCGCGCGGCTGAACTGGCTGTCCGGCGTTGTCCTGAGGCGGGGTCAGCATCAGCAGATAGTGCTGGTCCTGATCCAGGGCTTCGCGGAACAGGGCGGCTTGCGGTGCTGCACCGTCTTTGGGTTGCCAGACAAGCTCGAAATCCCGGTTCGCTGGCACGGGTCCGGAAAGCGCGACATTCGCGGTCCCAGGGCCGGACTGCACGATATCGACCTTGTGGAACGGGCTCGTCAGGGCCGCGATCTCGAAGCCTGCATCCAGATCGACGCTCAAGGTCACCGGGTTGTGGATCTCTTCTGCGTCATTTGTTCTTGGATCTTGCAGCGGGGGATGCCCTGCAACCGACCAGCCGTTTCCGTTGAAACTGACCTGCTGGACCACGGGATCCGGGTCATAGCGCGGAGCAACGACCAACGGCATCCGCAGGCGAAAGGCGTTGTCCTTGGGTGCCAGCGATTGCTGATACTCGATCTGCGCGATCACGATCTCGCCGGGGCCGATATTGGCAACGTTGTTGGTGAACACGTTCGGGCGGTGCTGCTCGACCAGAGACGCGCGCCTGCCGTCCTCCTTCGCGGTCTCGTACTGTCGCCGCGCGGCCTGCTTCTCTTCGATCCGGCCTTGCACGAACCGGTCGCCGATCCGCATGCGCAGGGTGTCTACCGCCGAGTCCTCTGGCAGAGGGAAAGTGTATAGCCCCTCTACCCAGTGCGCTGATGGATTGCGAAAACGCTGAGTCACGATTGTGCGGACGACCATCCCGGTGACGGAGATTTTAATGTCGGAGGACACGAGCGGCGCCTGAACAAACCGACCCGGCTTGTCCGATCGCAGCAGCAGCGCGCCCGAGGGTGCCTGATCAACGGTGACCAGGCGTTCGATCGCGTAGGCGCCGGTAAAGACCGCCGTCGCGAAAATCGTGATCAGAATGGCGAGCAGGCGTGAAGCAGACATGGGTTCCCTCCGTCAAAATGTCTTTCGGCAAGACACATCAAGGATAGGGACGCGGCGCACACAGCCCCATTGCGACACCGCGCAGAAGCTGTGCAAATCGGCAGGGTTTTCGGGGAAGGGATCAAGCCGCCATAGATCAGCCAAATTGCCGATCGGTGCGCGTTGTGGCATCATTCGCTCATTGTGACGAATACCTGCATTGCGTCGAATTCATTTTGAAAAGCACCGTTCAAGGGGGCTGTGACATGCTCGGTATATTCAAAGTACCCACTGCGTTGGTTGCGGTTGGCATGGCAACCGCTGTCGGTGCAGCCACACATACTGTGACGGTTAACGAAGACGGCACCTATGATCCCGTCTGGTTGAACATTCAAGACGGTGACACGGTGACCTGGTCGTTTCCGGACCGCCGCCGGTCCATCGTGAGGGTGAAGCCGGATGGCACTGGATTTCCGGCCTGGTGCGATGCTTACCTTCCCTATGATCCGAACGACCCGAACGAGTTCACAGGTCCCATGCCTGTCGCCGCGGCAGGGGTATTTGCGCTGGGTCCGAAGGCAGAAGGGCTGACCGTCCACGAGGCCGGCGACACCAGCGCACCCTGTTGGGATCCGGATCCTGCGGTGATGGCCGATCGGACGGCGGACAACGGGCGATTTGTCTGCGGTGGGTCCGGTCCCCCCAGTGCGCCGCTTCAGGAAATCCTCGACTCGGACGCACTTGTCGGCGTTTTCCTCCGCTTTGAATGGGACGAGATTGAACCGGCACCGGGTGTCTATGACTGGACTGACTTCGATGCGCAGGTGCAACGGGTAGTCGACGCAGGCAAGATGTTCAGCCTTGCTTTCAAGGCAGGGAAGGCTGGCCATCCGAATTGGCTGCACAATGATCTTGGTCTTCCGATCAACAGTTTCGAAGACGGTGGATCGACCAGCGACAGCTGCGACATCTCTCTCAGCCTTACCTCACCGACAGAGCCGCTCTATGCCGATCGCTACAGTATGTTTTTGCAGGCGGTCGCAAGCAGACTGATGGAGAACCCGGCCTGGTATCGTGCGCTGGCCTACATCAAGCCTTCCGGTGCAAATTTCACGTCGCACGAAAACCGGTTGCCGAAGGTTTGCAGTACGGAATGTGCGATCTGCAACACGCAGGTCTGGGCAGACGCGGGCTATACGCCCCAGGGTCTCTACGATTTCTACACGCAGCAGTTCCAGGATATCGCGGCGGCCTTTCCCGGCAAAACCATGTCCTATCAGTTGATCCAGGATGGCTTTCCCAGGGTTCTGAGTGAGATCGAATACAAAGGCTGCACGACAAAGGGATGTGAGGATGACATCCCGAAGGCGCACGAACAGACAGAGACGATCCTGAATCTGGGCGCAGCAAACCACGGACTGGACTTTGTCGTGCAGCACAACGGTCTGCGACCCTATGCACCGACTGGCTGCTACGGCGCCGGTGTGCACCCCGTCGTCGGCACATTGCGCGATTTCAAGGCCGCGCCAAACGGATGCCCAAACCCGTGGGTTTTGAAAGCCGGATCGATTGGCCAGATAACCGGGTTTCAGACGACAAACACGAATGGAATTCTCACCGGCGAAGATCTGGACTCTGCCTTTGAGAACGCCTTGCAGAATTCAGACGCCGTCTTTGTCGAAGCCTACGAGCAAGTCCTGTGGAAAATCATTGAAAACGGCGGTGATCTTGATCCCGGTGCAGTGACACCGCGGACCTTGAACGAATGGTCGGCGGAATTCATTCAGCGCCGCAGGATACCCTACTTTCTGAACCAGGGTCTTCCGAAGAACCTGCCGCGCACCCATTCGCATACCTTCACGCGAACGATCGGTGCCAAAGGTGCTGAGATATACCATTATGTCGATCCGGCCCGGTGCGGGGATGTTCCGGCCAACTATGGCGTGATCCGCATTCTGCCTTGAGGCGTGATCAACTCATCCCAAGCGCCTGCATCAGGAAACGATAGCCGAGTGCCTGTTCTTGTGCCTTGGCGGTGGTGGCACCGCCGCCGCCATGCCCGCCATCGCCGTGCTCGTAGAAGAACGGTGTATGCCCCGCTGCCGCCAAAGCTGCAGCGAACCGCCGCGCGTGAGAAGGATCGACCCGGTCGTCGTGGCTTGACGTGTCTATCAGCGCCGCTGGAAGCGCCGCTTCGGGTTCGTTGTGCACGGGCGAATAGTCCAAGAGCCAGGCGCGTTCTTCGTCCAGTTCGGGATCGCCGTACTCGTCGATCCAGGCCCGGCCTGCCGGGAACTTGTGGAAGCGTGTCATGTCGTAGACGCCGACAGAGGTCCAGATCGCGCCGAAAACCTCGGGGTAACGGGTCAGCATCACCCCGGTCAGCAATCCACCGTTCGAATGGCCGTGGCACGCGATCCGCTCAGGTCTCGACAGGCCCCGATCGGCCAGATCACGGGCGATAGCGGCGAAATCCTCGAACGCCTTGTGCCTCCCGGCACCTTTTGCCTGCAAGTGCCAGTCCGGTCCGAATTCTGACCCACCGCGGATATGCGCCATCACGTAGGCCCCGCCACGGGACAGCCACATCGCACCGGTCAGGCGATCATACCCGGGGGACATGCTAACCGCGAAGCCGCCATAGCCGTAGAGCAATACAGGTAGATCCTGCCGCGGCCCTGCTGGCAGAACGATGTGGTAGGGCACCAAAGTTCCGTCATCTGACGCTGCCTCCAGCAGCTGCACCTCCATACCGGCTGCGTTAAAAGCTTCCGGTGCCTGATAGAGTTTCGTCCACTCAATCCCCTCGATTCCGTTCTTCAGGTCGAACAGATAGCTCCGCGGCGAGATCAGAAAGCCCGAGATTAAGATCTGCAGAGTGCCATCCCCGAAGGCCCCGACCTGGTCGTAAAACTGAATGTAAAAACGATCGGCAGGCTCTGGCAGCGATACCTCGACCGGCTCCGCCGAAGGGTTCGTGAGATCAAGTGCGAGCAGACGCGGGCGCAGGTGTTCCGTCACCGTCCAAAGCATCCAGTCCTGCAGCAACAAGATACTGTATGGCTCGACGGCGGCGCGCTCAGAGGGAGCGTAGATCTCGCGAATTCGGCCAGTCTTGACCTCCCCCAGCATCAGCGCGCCGGGCGTTCCACCCTCTTGCTTGATCACATAGGCAAAGTGAGTGGCAGAGTTGGTGACCGTGGTGTCGGTTGGCGTGGGCAGCACTTGCTGGTCCCCGAGGCCGTGGAGCGTCACCTGCTCCCGCCCGATCTCCAAAAACCGCCCGGAACAGACCTGCGCGTCGCCTGCCTGATCGCGAACGACGTAGGAATAGATCAACAGATCATCGGGCTCGGCGCGCATGAAAACCGGTGCCTCAGCTGGGTCCTGTCCACGAGACACTTTCCGAATTTGCCCCGGCCAGCCGGAATGGCTGGCCGCATCGTCCTTGGACGTTCCGTAAAGCAGCGTGTCCCGATCCAGCCAGGTTGCGCCAAGGCGCTCCGGCCCCAGGTCGAAGCCGCCATCAACAAAGGCGCACGTCCCGCAGTCAAATTCGATCAGGCGTTGCTGATCCGATCCCTCCAGCGACAGGCACAGCAAAACGCGGTCCGGGTCGAACCAGGCGGTTATCGCACCGCGCCAGTGCCAGATCTTCCCCGTCTTTGCGCAGAAGGCGTCGACATCGAAGACCGTCTTCCAGTCGGCTTCCGGCGACGGCGCGGTTCCATCCGGCACGCGCAACCACACGCCGCGCGGGTTCTCTGCCGTCTGGCGAAAGGTGTAGAGCCACGCACCCCGACGCGAGACGCCGTTCAGCGTATCCGGACTTTCGAGAATCGCCGCAGCCCGGGCCGCGTCCGCCTCGTAGTCCTCGTCCATAAGCGCGGCCGCCGTTCGGGCGTTCTGTTCGGCAATAAAGGCTGAAATTGCCGTAGCGTCCTGCTCGAGTTCCAGAAATGGGTCCGTTTGCGACACGGTCTGCACCTCGAAAGGCTTCACTTCATCTCCACTTCGACAAACACGAACTCGTGGTCCGAGGCATTGATCACGTCATGCTCAACTCCTGCCTGGCGGTAATAGGACACCCCGGCGGTCAGGTCTGCGAAGATGGCCTTTCCTTCCCCGTCCACAAGCTTCAGCGTGCCCGTCGTGCCGGGAACAACGACATAGTCAAAGTCATGCTTGTGCCAGCCTGTGGCGGCACCCGGCGCAAAACGCCATTCGGTGACGCGCACGCGGTCGTTGTCGACCTGGACCGTCGGGACTGCCTCAACGCTCATGCAACTGCCTCCTCTGCGCGGGCCGTGGCCCGGGCAAATGCCGGGCGTTCCCTCATACGCGCCATGTAATCCGCTGCCGGGCCCTCCGGGATCGGGAATTCCGCCCGGCCCGCCCAGCCCGCGCAGTGCCCCATCAAAAGATCGGGCACGGTGAAGCTGTCGCCGGCAATGAAGTCTTTCCCGTCAACGTGCGCGGCCAAGGTCGCCATGGCATTGCCAAACTCATACAGCGTTGTCGGAACGACCTCTGGACAGCGGGCATCTTCGGGCAGAATGAAACGGTTCTTCGACGCGGTCCAAAGCGCGCCTTCGACCTCGTCAACGCAAAACTGGGTCATCGCGTCCTGCTTTCCGCGTGCGGGCGTTCCCGCCGGATGCGTGCAGGCTTCGTGTTTGTCGGCAAGATACGTGACGATCGCGACCGAGTCCGTCAGGATCACCTCGTCGTCATGCAGAACCGGGATCTTGCCGCCCGGGTTGCCCTGCTTGACGGTGTCCGAATGAGGCGCGGCGTTGATTATATCGTAGTCCTGGCCCAGCTCTTCCAACATCCACAGGACACGCATCGTGCGCGCCACTGGATTGCCGATGACTGTGTACATGCGATGCCTTCCCTAGGTGGGCAGGCCTCAGCACTCCGAGCGGTTCTTCTGGATGGCCTGCGACAGATGTCCGTCGCCATCGACCCTATAATAGATCTCCCGCCGCGTCACGCAGAGGTGGTGAGTCGTTCGGTGCCGCGTCAGCCACCAGGTGCGTTCGGATTCCAGCGCATAGACCAGCGGATCTCCTTCCCGCCGCTGCAGTTCAGCCGTCGATTGCAACACTCTTGGACCCGGTGCGTAGCCATGCTGATCGAACCAGGCGGTCAGCGCTTCCGCGCTGGTGCCCGCCGGTGGCAGCATATCGGGCTGCGCCAGAAAATTGGCGTAGTCCGCCGTCCTCGGCGGACGGCAGGCGGCAATGGCAAAC
>JBCCMP010000168.1:0-9994 GCA_039026295.1 Pseudomonadota bacterium
CCGCGTTTCCGTCCACCGATGCAGTCAGCGGGCTGGTAGCTTTCGACCACCCCCTGCCCGAGGGAATTTCGGATGCATCCGTTCTGGTTTCTCAGTTGGCGCAATTCGGCGCGCCGGCCACGACGGCAATCGGTGGCGGCCGGTACTTCGGATTCGTGAATGGCGGTCTTTTGCCCGTCGCACTCGCCGCCCGCTGGATGGCCGATGCGTGGGACCAGAATGCAGCGTTTGGTGTCATGT
The DNA here is from genome assembly GCA_039026295.1 of Pseudomonadota bacterium. Lineage (GTDB taxonomy): Bacteria > Pseudomonadota > Alphaproteobacteria > Rhodobacterales > Rhodobacteraceae > Thermohalobaculum. The sequence goes on from JBCCMP010000168.1 coordinate 241, forward strand.
CGCCGCTGGCGGCACGATTAGAGGAGGTTTCTGAGCGTTGGTTGCGCGAGCTCTTGGGTCTTCCAGAGCAAACGGTGACAGGTTTTGTTTCCGGGTCATCAACAGCTATTTTCTGTGGGCTGGCTGCGGGCCGCTGGCGCCTTCTGAAGGCCCTGAACTGGGATGTGAACCGTCAGGGTTTGGCAGGCGCACCCCGTTTGCGCGTCGTCACCAGCGACCAGACCCATGCCGCAGTATACAAAGCACTGGCGCTGCTGGGCTTTGGCACTGAAATCATCGAGAGCGTTCCTTGCGATGACCAGGGACGGATCATTGCAGAAGCCTGTCCAGACCTCGACTCTCGAACGATCCTGATCCTTCAGGCCGGATGCGTGAACTCCGGGGCCTTTGATCCTTTCAAACCCTTGATTGCGAAGGCCGCCAGGGCTGGTTCATGGGTCCATGTCGATGGCGCGTTCGGTCTTTGGGCGGCGGCTTCTCCGAACACCATCCATCTGACCGACGGCATGGGCGGTGCACACAGCTTCTCGGTTGACGGGCACAAGACACTGAATCTGCCCTATGACAATGGCATGGTACTGTGCTGCGATCCGGAAGCGCTGACCGGTGCGATGCACGCTGACGGTGCCTATCTTGTGCGCGACGGCGCACGCGATGGCATGGCGTTCACGCCTGATATGTCGCGGCGCGCCCGGGCGATAGAGGTTTGGGCAGCGCTCGCCTTCCTCGGTCGTGACGGCGTTGCAACACTGGTTGATGGTCTATGCGCAAATGCGAGGCTGCTCGCCGCGAGCATGACAGATCAGGGCTTCACCGTTCTGAATGACGTGGTGTTCAACCAAGTGCTTGTCGACGTCGGTGACGATCTCACCGAAGCAACGCTCGCGGCCTATCAAGCCTCGGGCTTATGCTGGGCCGGGGGATCGGTCTGGCACGGACGACCGGTGATCCGTTTCAGCATCTGTTCGTGGGCGACGACTGAAGAGGACATAGCCCTGGCCGTAGCCGAACTGAGCCGCGCCCGCGATGCCGCACGTCAGGCAGCAAGATCAAAGACATCACCAGGATCGTGATCCTGTCGGAGCGGGATCACCGATTGCGCCAAACGATCATCCTGAAGGGGATCAGTTTCTCCCGATCTGCCAACCCTGACCTTTTCCAGTGCCGCCGTAAGTTCCTCTGCATCACGCCTGTTCAGATCGGCTTGCGCTTCAAGACGCTGGCTGTCTGCCAACGCTGCAACGCGCCTGTCCTGACCTGATGGTTCCGCCGGCGCCAAGGCGGCGGCTTTGACCACGCGCATCTTCTCGATCGTTGCCTCCGGATCATCGGGAACCGGGGCGACGTCAATCGGCACTTCGCCGCCGATCGCGTAGCGCTTCCCGTCTGGTCCGGTCTGATATGTGTAAGATGGCTGACCGGCGTACTGCCCCCCAACCCGTGCATGCGCCTCTTCGTGCCGACGCACTTCACGATCCCGTGCAGCGAGGTCCTTGATCATTTGCTCCTGTTCATCCGACAAACCATCCGATGATGCGCCGAGAGAAGCAGATTCAGGAGCTTGTTCTGCCTGACCGGTCCGCGCCTCGAACAGACCTGCCTGGGCTCTTTGCCCAAGACCGTCTGTTGGCGATCTTTCCTGCGCAGGGCCGACGGGTCTGGGCAAATCACGGCCACGTCGATCACCGTTACCGTCAGCAGGCAGGTCGGTGCGCGCCGCATCGGGCCCACGTTTGCCATCGACACTGTCGATTTGCGATGGCTGCGACACCCGTCCAGTCACGGCAACATTAGCAGCAATGGAGAGCATGGATCACCCGTCAGTCTCACCCAACACCAACTTCGGGCGATTCGGCTTACATGGCGTTAAGCCAAAGGCGTCAAACATGGCCTCAGCTTGGCTTTGAGTTCTGCAGGAGCAATCAGATCTCTGTCATCGTGACACCTTGGCATCCACGGGTGACCTGCGATAGATGAAGACCCTGTCTCGGGACGCGACCCATGAACATTTACTTACCCATTGCCGAAGTGTCGGTGAATGCCCTTGTGTTGATCGGGCTGGGCGGGGGTGTGGGCTTCCTGTCTGGCATCTTCGGTGTTGGCGGCGGGTTCCTGATGACACCGCTTTTGATCTTTATCGGTATCCCGCCGGCCGTGGCGGTGGCGACCGAAGCCAACCAGATTGTGGCCTCATCGTTCTCCGGGGTCCTTTCCCATCTGCGGCGCAAGACCGTCGACATAAGGATGGGTTTGGTGCTTCTATCCGGTGGCCTGGCAGGGTCGGCGATCGGGGTGCAGATATTCGCGTTGTTGCGCTCGCTCGGACAGGTCGATCTTGTCGTCGCGCTCTGTTACGTGATTTTTCTGGGTGCCATCGGCAGCCTGATGTTTGTCGAGAGCCTGTCGGCGCTCAGAAAAGCCCAACGTGGCGGGGGACGCATAACGCGCCGCAGACACACTTGGGTGCAGGGCCTGCCCTTTCGCATGCGCTTCCGGGCCTCGAACCTGTACATCAGTGCCATCCCGCCGTTCGGCGTTGGACTGCTGGTCGGCATTCTTGCCGCGATCATGGGCGTTGGCGGCGGGTTCATCATGGTCCCAGCGATGATCTATCTGCTCGGCATGGCGGTGACGGTCGTGGTCGGCACATCGCTGTTCCAGATCATGTTTGTAACCGGCGCGACCACGTTGATGCATGCAATCATTAATCAAACCGTCGACGGTGTGCTCGCGGTGATCCTGCTTGTCGGCGGCGTTGTCGGAACCCAGATCGGTGTTCGTGTCGCACCGCGTCTTAAGGCCGAGCAACTTCGAATACTGCTCGCAGTTCTGGTCCTTATGGTGTGTGCGAAGCTTGGCTATGATCTTGTCAGCGAACCGGACGAGTTCTTTGTCCTGGTGCAGGGGAGCGGCGGGCATTGAGACAACTGTCTGTCATTCTGCTGTTCCTCTTTGCTTTCAGCCCGGCATTGTCCGACGATGTCGAAAGCGTCGTAGCAAAACTCAGCCAGACTTCGGTCTCTTTGACGACCGGGTTCGCCGGATCGAAACTGTCCGTTTACGGTGCGATCAAGGGCGTTGGCGACGAAGACCACAACCTGCAGGCCATCGTGACCGTCACAGGTCCATCGGCACCGCTGGAGGTGCGAAAGAAGGTGCGCACTGCCGGGATCTGGATCAATGGCCGCGGCGTGCGCGTGGAGTCGGCACCAAGTTTCTACGCCGTTGCCACGACGGGGCCGATCCGCGATATCATCACCCATACTGACGAGCTACGCTTTCGCATTGGGCTGGATCATGTGATCCAGTTGGTCGATGCGCCCAACTGGGTCAACGACCGGGAAGAATACCGCCGCGCCGTTGCACGGGTTCGGGCGGACGAAGGTCTCTATTCAGTGCGCAACGACACCGTTGACCTGATAGACGGGGCGCTTCTGCTGACCGAGATTGATCTTCCCGCAAATCTGGTCGAAGGCGATTACGAAGCCAGGATATTCCTGCTGCGCGACATGCGCGTGATCGACGTATTCAGTGACACCATCGAGGTGCGGCGGGCCGGAATAGGACGCATCATCTATTGGGGGGCGCGGGAATACCCGGCTCTTTACGGCGTCCTGTCCATAGTCGTCGCTCTGATCGCCGGATGGCTTGCCTCGGCCTTCTTCAGGACATTCTTCCCCAACTGACACGTCACTTAAACTTGAAAGATCCACGTTCGGCAGAAATGATTCCTTTGGTCAGGTACCGCTTCGTCACCTTGGCGCGTTTGGCCGCATCGGTCATGGGGGATTTCCCGTAGGTCTCGCGGAGAGTTATGTAGCGATCTACAAGTTTGCGCTCGTCAGCCGTCTTCCATTTCTTCGGATCCGTTCCCTTCAGCCCCACCTGATCCATCGCCTTGGTCAGTACGCCCTTTATGTAGCCCGGCCGGTTCACATGATTGTCCACGACCAGTGCCCACGCATATTCCGAGGTGATGACATCGGCCACATCATGGCCGTTGATCTGATAACTCGATGACCGGGCGAACGTTCCTATGCGAGAGAACGCGTGCTTGACGGAAACCGACTGCACGACTTCGTCCTGCCCGGCCTTCCAGAAATAGAAACACCATTTCGGATCGCGCAGCTGCTGCTTTTCCTGTTTCTTGTTCAGGATCTGCCCGTGCAGAACGAGGTGCCCATGGGTATCCGATGTCTTGTTCCAGACGTCCAGACCATGGCGGCCGTAGTACTCGTGCCAGACCCCCGGATCTTCATCCTTGATCTTCTTGAACAACGCTGGGAGTTCGCCCTTCGCATCCCCGACGCCGACCGTCCATTGGAAGAGGCCAAAGGTCATGATGGCATTGTCCCAGGTGTTGATGGCGTCGATGTTCCCCTCGTTCTCGCTAACGCCCAGCATCACGTTCAGCGCACTGTCGGTCATGCCCATCTTCTTGAGCGCGGGCCGGTTCGCCTCGATGAACTTGCCCGTCGAGACGCTGCCGAACGTGTAGTAACCCAGCTTGAACTTTCGGAACTCTTTCTTGTGAGCCCCGTCCGACACCTGCACACCCTTGTTCGTTCGCGTGATCGAAAGGCTTTCCATCACCACCTTCGGGCTCTCCTTGTACCAGTCGGGACCGTAGAACCCGGTGAAGGACTTCAAAGATATCTTCGCCATCTGAGGCGTCACCGACATGCCGTCCGAGACGATTCCGTTTTTGTCGGCAAAGGCCTGGACTGCTTTCTTGGTACCGTTGCCATACTCGCCATCGGCACCGAATTTTTCCCAGTTCATCTCGGCACCGAAGCCCAGCTCGTTCAGGATGGTCTGTAGCGCCATGATGGCAATCGGCGCGTCAGCCTTGAACCGCAATTGCTTCAGGACGGAGGCATTGTTCACCGCATCCTGCATGTGATGCATCTCGTCTAGGAAATGGTAACGCTGCACCAGTATCCGGCCCAAAGCAGTGTTCACCGTCTCGCCCTTCGAGACGACCCCGTTGGCTTTGGCGAAAGCTTTGACCGCTTTGATCGTCGCGGCACCAAAGTCGCCATCCGGTCCGGACTTGTCCCACTTCAGCGCTTTGCCAAAACCCAGATAATACAGCACCTCCTGAAGTGACTTAACTTCTCCATTCGCGGCAGTTCCTTTCTTCAGGACCCGTGCGATCGATCCAACGTCGATCAGTTTTTCGATCACGGCAATATTGGCCATCGGAGGGTCCTTTCTGGAAATTCCGGGCAGTCCGGCGATGTGAACGGCCTGTAAAAGTTAAGTGAATCTGCAATGAACGGTCAATCCATAGGTTGAATGGGCGATTTCCGATCCGCGATGGAGAGCGGGAATGGTTTACAGCGACGCCCACCTGCGGCCTTATGGGCTGATCAACGGAGGATGGAAGTGGACAGTTTCGACTACGTCATCGTCGGTGCCGGTTCGGCGGGCTGCGTGCTGGCAAACCGGCTGAGTGCGGACCCGGGCACGACCGTCTGTCTGCTGGAAGCCGGCGGCCGGGACTGGCATCCCTATATCCATATGCCGGCCGGTTTCATCAAAACTTATTCGATGGCCTCGGTGAACTGGCTCTACAAGATGGAAGCGTCCGAAGGCACGGCAGGACGTGAGATCGCGGCGCCCAGGGGCAAGACGCTGGGCGGCTCGTCATCGATCAACGGTCACATCTACAACCGTGGACAAGCCGCGGACTTCAACCACTGGGCGCAGCGTGGCAATCGCGGCTGGGGTTATGCGGACGTGCTTCCGTACTTTCGTCGATTGGAGCGCCGCGTCGGATACGGGGAAGACACCTACCGGGGCCGTGACGGGGCACTGACAGTCACCGATATCGACTGGTCCCACCCCCTCTGCGAGGCCTTCATCGAAGGATGCGTGGAGTACGGGATTCCGCGCAATCCAGATTACAATGGCGCGACGCAAGAGGGTGTATCTTACGCACAGCGGACAATCGAAAGCGGGCGCCGTGTCTCTGCTGCGGGGGCATTCCTTAACCCCGTGAAGGGGCGGCAAAATCTGATCGTCCGCACCCGTGCCCATGTGACCGGGCTGACTTTAGATGGGAAGCGTGCAACCGGCGTGACATATCGGCTGGGCGGGCGGCAGGGGCGCGCCGTCACCATTCAAGCGCGGCGCGAAGTGATCCTGTCGGGCGGCACATATAACTCACCGCAAATCCTGCAGCTCAGCGGCATTGGCGATCCGGACGCGCTGCGCGAGGTCGGCATCGAATGCCGCCACGTGCTGCCGGGTGTCGGAAAGAACCTGCGCGATCATTACGCCCCGCGCATGACGGCACGGGTCAAGAACATCGACACGATCAACGAACGCGTCCGCGGCTTTGGCTTGGTCAAAGAAGCCTTGCGCTATGGCCTGACGCGGAAAGGTATCCTCGCAATCAGCCCGACCCTTATCTACTGCTTCTGGCGGTCCGACCCCGCCATCGACCAGTCGGATCTGCAGATGACCTTCACGCCTGCAAGCTATGCCGAGGGTGTTCAAGGCCAGCTTGAAGATCGCCCTGGAATGACGCTGGCACCTTGGCAGCAACGACCCGAGGCGTCGGGCTACGTGCGCCTGACATCTGGCGATCCCTTCGAGGCACCTTTGATCAACCCGAACTATCTCGGGGAGGACGCCGACCGCCGTACCGTGGTGGCGGGGATGAAACTGGGCCGCCGGTTACTCCAATCGCAACCGCTGGCGCCCTTCTATGACTACGAAGACTTCCCTGGCGAAGACGTACAGACCGATGACGAGTTTCTTGATGTTGCGAAGAAGCGTGGCACAACCACATTTCATCCGGCGGGCACCTGCCGCATGGGCCCGGATACGGACCCGACCGCCGTCGTCTCTGACCAGCTCAAGGTTCACGGGATAGATGGCTTACGTGTCATCGATGCCTCCATTATGCCGATGATGATATCGGCCAACCTCAATGCAGCGACATTGATGATCGCCGACAAGGCTTCGGACATGATCCGGGGACTGGAAGCTGAAGTGCCCGAAGCGCTGCCTGCCTGACTAATTCCCTCACGGACTGACGTTCAGATCTGTCCATCAGAACGGCATCGGATGCGCTTTGTTTGCGGCGTTCAGGTCAGACATGACCTCATCGCTGAGAACCAGATCACGACCAGCTGCGATATGCTCCAGTTGCTTCGTGGTCGATGCACCAAATATCGGGATACACGGAAATGGCCTCTGCAGGCAGAATGCAAGCGCCATGTGAACGGGGTCAATGCCGTGTTTCTCTGCAACTGCCAGATGGGCGCGAACGGCGGCGTCAAGGTTTCCGGATGCTCTGGGCGAGCCGCCGGCGATCTGGTGACGTGATCCCTGGGGAAGAGCGCCGTCCAAATATTTCCCGGTGATGAATCCCGTCACGAGAGGAGAGAATGCGAGCAACGTGACATCCTCGTTGTGTCCCAGCTCGGCCATGTCCGCCTCATACGGCATTCGGCACATGACCGAGTATTCGTTCTGGATCGCCGCGATCCGTGGCCCGCCGGCGCGCTCGCCCGCCAAAAGCCATTGCATGGTTCCCCAAGCGCTTTCATTCGACAGGCCAAAGGTGCGGATCTTGCCCTCGCTGGTCAGGTCCGCAAGCGTCCCCATGACGTCCTGAATATTATCGACAGTCGCCTGTCTATCCTGGCTGCTGGGGTCGTAAGTCCAGATCTGGCGAAAATGATAGGATCCGCGGTTGGGCCAGTGAAGCTGGTAGAGATCGATATAATCAGTATTCAGCCGCCTAAGCGACGCCTCACAGGCCTGGCGGATCACCGTCCCGTCAACGATCTGACCCTCGCGAACAAAAGACTTGTTCTCGCCCGCGCACTTGGTCGCGATCACATATTCGTCGCGTCGCCCGGTCTTGGCGATCCAACGCCCAATGATTTCTTCTGTGCCGCCAATCGTTTCTTTACGGACGGGATTGACTGGATACATTTCTGCGGTGTCGAGGAAGTCGATGCCATAGTCGAGGCTGGCATCCAGTTGGCCAAAGCCGTCGTCTTCCGACGTGTTGGTGCCAAATGTCATGGTGCCGAGGCAGAATGCACTCACCTCGATGCCCGTACGTCCGAGCTGCGTTCGTCTCATGATCACCCCCCAATGCCTGTTCGGCTGCAGACTTATCAGGCAGCCGCCACGAGGCAAGCGCCCAAGTTGAACGTCGACCCGCGAACCTGCGCCATCGCGCTCAAGGCAGCAGCGCCGCTGCACCTGCAATCCCGTTAAGCTCATTACAACAACGACTTTGCTATCTTTTCAGCAGTACCTTTCGATCGGGACGAGGCATGTACGGGTTGGTGAACCAAGGCATCGAGACCTTCATTACAGAAAAGTTCGGCGCCGAGACTTGGGATAAAATCAAAGAGGAAGCCGGGATCCCCGTCGAACACTTCACGGCGATCCTGACCTACGATGACGCAATCACATACGATCTGGTCGGAGCGATCAGCCGGGTGCTCGATGTCGACCCAAATGAAGCGCTGAAGCTTTTCGGCGAGTACTGGCCCAGTTTCGCGAAAGAAACGGCAATCGGGCGCCTCTTCGACTTCAGCGGCAGTTCCTTTGTCGAATTTCTCGAGTCCCTCGATGACATGCATGACCGGATGATCATGTCACTTCCGGATCTGCGCCCGCCCTCGTTCGAGGTCGAGCATCTCAGCGATGGAAGATATCTCTTGCATTACCGGTCAGAGAGAGAGGGCCTGGCACCGATGGTGATTGGCCTTTTGCATGGGCTTGCTGCCGACTTCGGCGTGATGATCTCTGTCGATCATTCCGCCGTCAAAGGCAGCGGTCATGAGCACGACCAGTTCACCATCGAGTTGGCTTCTGAAAATCAGGAATCAATCAAGGCGGCCTAGACTTTGCAGTTGATTGATCCAGAGTTGCAGGGCGGTGATCCGGTCCGGTCCACCTTCGACCGGGGCGCAATGGACGCCATGTTCCCGCTGCACATGCTTCTCTCCTACGACGGCTCGATACTTGCCATTGGCCGTACGTTGGAAAAGCTGACGCGCGGGAAAGAGCTCATCAAGGCAGCGTTTTTCGATTCCTTCACGGTAGCCAAGCCGGGCGGGATCGATTCGATCGAGATGCTCCTGGCCAAATCCAACACCAAACTGCGGATCCGTGCGAACTGGGACCACGCGCTGGAATTGCGGGGTATGGCTGTCCCGGCAGGGCCCAACGTGATGCTGCCGCTGGCTCTGGGCACGAAACTCGCGGCAATGGTCGATCAGTACGGACTGAAAGTGCAGGACTTCTCACCCGCCGACAACTCGGTCGAGCTGATCTACATGATCGAAACTCAGTCCGCGATCATCAACGACTCCAAGCAGGTCAACGACAGCTTGATGAAGGCAAAAGTCGAGGCAGAGCGCCTTGCAATGACTGACTCGCTTACGGGGTTACCCAACAGAAGGGCGTTGATCGCGGAACTTGAGGCACGCCTCAAGAGACCCGATGCACATAGCGGTCGCTTCGCGCTTTTGCACCTGGATCTCGATAAGTTCAAAATGGTCAATGATACGCTTGGCCATGCTGCCGGCGACCAGGTTCTCGCGCATGCTGCAGCAGTCTTCAGTTCTGCGGTTCGCGACCAAGATCTCATCGCCCGGATAGGCGGCGACGAGTTCGTGATCGTGCTGCACCAGAACCCGGCCCCCGACCTCGTACATTCCATCGGGACGCAGATAATCGATAGGATTGCCGCGCCAATCCCGTATCGCGAGCAGTA
>JBCCMP010000169.1:0-9960 GCA_039026295.1 Pseudomonadota bacterium
CAGTTCCTCGTTGGTCGTCTCCAGTTCCTCGACCGTCTGCTGCAGCGAATTGCTTGTGGATTCGAGCTCTCGGCGCAGTTCGTCAAAGTCTTGGATTTCCTGGCTGGATGGAGTTGCCAGCTTCTGAACTCCGAGTTTGCGTCGCTCGAAGCAGACCAGCACCATGCGTTCCGCCGCCGCCTCGATCGCGATTGGATAGGCCTTGATCCTGATCGACATCTCAGCGTCATCAGGACATGGTCGATCGATGCCCGTGCGTAATTCGCCGTTTCTCAGCGCAAGGGCAACAAGTTGCAGGGCGTCGGATCTGTATGTATCGCGCAGCATCGCAAGGGTGACGCCGGAGACTATGCCTTCCGACAGCGTGATGAACGAGTCCAGTTCACCGTAGACCCGCAGGATGCTGTAGCTTTCGGTGACGACCATCGCGGGCAAACCCAGAATGCGAACGAGCGCATCGAACATCTGCGTGGGGGCCGGGTCTTGCTCAGTTTCCTTCTGCGGTGCCGGGCCAATCGTATTTGCGCGCGTGCCGTATGATACAGGCTTGCCAAGACGATCTGCCGTCTTCGTCGAAAGACGCTTGTATATCCGTGCGGTAGCGTCTGCTTGACGGAATTGTCCAGGTGCCTTGACCGGCGCCTCTGACTTGCCAAGGAATAGTAACCCATCGAGCCTCAGGGAGTAATGCAGCCGCGCCAGGACGCGCTCCTGAGTTTCATCCCCAAGATATATCAGGACATTTCGGCAACTGATCAAATCGATGTTGGAAAACGGCGGATCCTCGCAAAGGTTATGCTGCGTGAACGTGATTTTCTCGCGCAAGAACGATTTCGCCGAATATCCGCCAACCGTGCTGTTGAAGTACTGTTCCACCTGTTCACGTGAAACCTGGTCGAATGCAGCGTCCGGGTATGTGCCGATGCGCGCGACGGCAAGGGCCTCGGCATCGATGTCGGTCGCGAAGATCTGAACCTGGGCGTCGGCAAGCTTTTCAGGGCCGCCAAATGCTTCGCCTAGCAGGATGGCTATGGAATAGGCTTCTTCGCCGGTCGCGCAACCGGGTACCCATACCCGAAGGCCGCGCGTGCTTTCGACAAATTCGCTCTGCGCCAATTCCTTCGCGAGGGCATCGAACTCCTGAGGGTCGCGGAAAAACGACGTGACAGAGATCAACAAGTCCTTGAGCAATGCCTCAAGTTCGCTCGTGGTTGATCGGGCGTACTCGAGATACGGCTCTATACCGTCCATGCCCAGCGCGGTGATCCGGCGTTCTACCCGGCGACGGATGCTGGACTGCTTATACTGCCGGAAGTCGATCTGACATTGCGAGTAGAGCAACTGAAGCAGCAGCAGGTAGCTGTCCCTTGTTTCCTCTACATAGGCAACGTCGGACAGGTCACGAGGGAGGCAGATGATTTTTGAGAGCTTCCGGCCCAGATCCTCGGGCGACAAAACAAGATCCACACAGCCTGTCTCGATGGCAGCACCGGGCATCCCGTAGTATTTTGCCGTCGTTTCGGTTTGCGCGACCGTGACCCCGCCGGCTGCACGTATTGCCTGGACGCCATAAGCGCCGTCGCGGCCGGTGCCCGAGAGAACAACCCCGACGGCGCGGCCGCCCACCGCTTCGGCCAATGAACGGAAAAAACGATCGACAGAGGGCCGTGCGTGGTTTGCCTGTCCTTCTGTCTTGTGCAGTTGCAACCGGCCGCCTGACATCACGACATCATTGTTCGGCGGCGCGACATAAACGGCGTTCGGCAGCGGGACGACGCCGTTCTCAATCTCCGACACGCTCAGTTCCGTCTCGCGTGCCAGCAGCGCGCTGAGCAGGCTTTTATGGTGCGGCGAAACGTGTTGAATGATCACGAACGTCGCACCGGTATCCATAGGCAACGAGCGTATGACGCGGCGCAGCGATTCCAATCCACCGGCCGAGGCACCAATGCCGACCCACGCGGTAATCTCTGGCATACGGTTTGTCGTCATGTTTGATGTATCCGATCTCGCTTAACAGAGCCCGCCATGCCCTGACCAAATCGCGAATTTCCGACGCCTGCCGTTACGGTCGTAGACTAAGCCGTCGCTGCAGCTCGTTCTCCCGAAGGTCGAATGCGGACACGCTGCGCAGGCGCAATACCGCCGCCTAAATACTTTTTTAACCATCGCAGGATTAACCGATGGTTAACGCGCCCGCCGGAGACGGGCGCAATTTTCGAAAAGTTTTGTGCGGTTTCGATTGAAATTTACGGTTTGTTTAAAACATCCCAGCATGTTCGCGGCGTCGAGTAAAACTCAGAAGGTGCTTTCGAGATGGCGAATGACGTGATCGATGCCGATCCGAACGATAAGATCGTGATCACGATCCATGAATCGGCCGAACGGGACGGGCTGATTGTGCGATCGATTGAGCTGTTTGTGAGCGCAATGAAAATTCGCTTCTCTGCCCACCAATCAAACACTGTCGAAGATGTTTTTCAGGACGACATAAGCGGCCTTCTTCGGTCCATTTGCGCATCGGCAGAATCCGCCAAGCAGATCATAAATGTACCTGATTTCTGCCTCCGCCTGCGCGGGCTGGCGATTGATGGATACACTCTGCTCGTCCACACGATGGAAAATGGCATGCGCCAATTCATTGTCCGCATGCGCCGGGCAGTGGGCAATGCGCTCGCGCTCTTCAAGGTGTCGAGTGGAACCGACAGTGGCCTTTCCCTGTTCACGTCGAAACTTGTCGGTTCAAGTGCACATGATCTGCAGCCCGATCGCCTGTTCGATGAGATGCTGAGCCATGTCTACCTGCCGCTGGTCAACCTGAACAATTACCTGAAGGACGTGCTGGACGGGAAGCAGGCCTGTCAGACCAACGGCCTTGGTGGATCCATTGTCCAGTTGAAGACCAAGGCCGAGGTTCTGCAGTTTGCCTTTGATCGCCTGATTTCCGAGATGACAGTCACCCAGTTTGCCGCGCCCAAGCTGGTGCATGGGCAGGTGCTCGAACATGACCGGTCAGACAGACAAAAATCTGTCTGACCCAGCCACCTGATCCCGGACTGGCACGCCCGGACTTTTCAGATATAAGCGCCGCCTAATTCGGAACGCTCCGGGGCGGATTGCTGCATGTCTGAAAGTTCAATCAAGGTCGTCATCCTGGCCGGTGGGCTGGGGACGCGCATTTCCGAAGAAAGCCATCTTCGTCCAAAACCGATGATCGAGATCGGCGGACGTCCGATCCTTTGGCACGTCATGAAGATCTACGCGGCCCATGGCCTGACGGATTTCGTGATCTGCCTTGGGTATCGTGGGTACATGATCAAGGAATACTTCGCGAACTATGTGCTCCATTCCTCGGATGTCACGATCGACGCACGCACGGGAGAGATCGAATACCACCAGACAACGGCCGAGCCCTGGCGCGTGACACTGGTCGATACAGGGCCGGAAACCTTAACCGGCGGGCGTTTGAAGCGCGTTGCTCCCTATCTCGGCGATACGTTTTGCCTGACCTACGGGGATGGTGTTGCCGACGTTGACGTGACAGGCGCGCTTTCCTTCCATCGCTCTCACGGCAAGGAGGCAACGGTCACCAGTGTGACGCCTCCGGGCCGTTACGGTGCATTAGAGATCGTGGACGGTCAGGTGCGTCAGTTCGTCGAGAAACCCCCGGGTGACGAGGGGCGGATCAATGGCGGTTTCTTCGTGCTGAACCGCCCGGTTCTGGACCGGATCGCAGGTGATGCGACGCCTTTCGAAGCCGGCCCGCTGGAGGCGCTGGCGGCAGATCGTCAGCTGATGGCATGGCAGCATCAGGGATTCTGGCACGCGATGGACACGTTGCGGGACAAGAATCATCTGGAATCGCTCTGGTCATCGGGCCGTGCGCCATGGCGGATCTGGGCCTGATATGAAATGCGATCCTGATTTCTGGGCCGGGCGACGCGTCTTGCTGACCGGTCACACCGGTTTCAAGGGCGCATGGCTGGCACGCTGGTTGCAGCGCTTGGGGGCAAAGGTCACGGGTTTCGCTTTACCCGCCGAAACTGAACCCAGCCTACATCAGATGATTGATGCCACAGATCAATCGCATCTTGGCGATCTGCGCGACGGTAACGCTGTTGCAAAGGTCGTGGCTGAGGCACGGCCCGAATTGGTGCTTCACCTGGCCGCTCAACCTTTGGTCAGGCGGAGTTACCGCGAACCTGCAGCGACCTTTGCGACCAATGTTATGGGCACAGTCAAGCTGCTGGATGCGCTGCGTGCCAGCCCGGATCTGTCCGCTGTCCTGATCGTCACCACGGACAAGGTCTATGAGAATGACGAAACAGGGCGGGCGTTTGCCGAAGGTGATCGGCTCGGGGGCCACGACCCTTACGCCGCTTCGAAAGCAGCCGCAGAGCTTGCGGTCGCAAGCTTTGCCCGATCCTATTTCGATCCGCGCGAAGTCCCTGTGGCGACGGCGCGCGGGGGAAATGTCATCGGCGGCGGAGACTGGTCGGAAGACCGTCTGGTTCCTGATATCGTCCGAGCGGCGAGGGCAGGTGAAAGCCTGAACCTGCGAAATCCCGGAGCGACCCGGCCTTGGCAGCACGTGTTGGACTGCCTTGACGGATACCTAACCTATGCACAATCACTGGCGACCCGGTCAGACACACCGCGCACCTTGAATATCGGTCCGCATGATCCTGCGGATACCCGGACGGTGGCGCAGCTGACCGCAGCGATGCATGCAGCACTGGGACATTCCGGTGACTGGACGTTGGAGACCGCCCCTCAGCCGCACGAAATGGCGGCGCTGGCGCTCGATCCTTCGGCGGCTCATGCCGCCCTCGGCTGGCGCGGCAAATTGAGCTCGGAAGACGCGATCCGGTTGACCGCTGACTGGTACGCGGCCTGGGTGAACGGAGCTGACATGGTCGCCGTCACCGACGCACAGATCGACGGCTACATGGCTGGATTGGAGATCGCGACTTGACCCCGTGCTGCCGTTATTGCGCCGATCCGCTTACTCTCAGCTTTGCAGATCTGGGTCAGACGCCCCTGGCCAATTCCTATCTGCAGCCGACCAGCGAAGCGCGGGCGGCCGAGCGCAGTTATCCCCTGCACGTCATGGTCTGCCGAAGCTGTCGTCTTGTGCAGACAACCGAAACTGTCCCGGCCGATGCGATCTTTGACCATGACTACGCTTATTTGTCCTCCTATTCCGCAAGCTGGGTCGCGCATGCCGCGCGCTATGCGGAAGCGATGACGCATCGGTTTGATCTGGGATCGACCTCGATGGTCGCAGAAGTTGCCTCGAACGATGGTTACCTGCTTCAGCACTTCGCGGGCGCAGGCATCCCAGTGCTGGGAATCGAGCCTGCCGGACACGCCGCGGAACTGGCCGAGGAAAAGGGTGTGCGCACTCATGTGGCATTCTTCAACGAGGCGACCGCGCGTGAACTTACGGAAACCGGACCGCAAGCCGACCTGATCGCGGCGAACAATGTGCTCGCGCATGTGCCGGATATCCGTGATTTTGCAACCGGATTTCCGATCATGCTCGCGCCGGAAGGGGTGGTGACCTTCGAATTTCCACACCTTCTGAACCTGATCGAAAAGATCCAGTTCGACACGATCTATCACGAGCATTACTCGTATCTCTCGCTGCTGTTTGTCGAACAGTTGCTTGAAGGTGTCGGCCTGAGGGTCTTTGACGTGGAAGAGCTGCCGACCCACGGCGGTTCGCTTCGCGTCTTCGCCTGCCATCAGGACGCACGGCACCGCGAAGCACCGGGATTGCAGAAGGTGCGCGGGGACGAGAACGCCGCTGGTCTGGCAACAGATGCCCCCTATGCCGGCTTTGGCGCAAGGATCGAAGCGGTCTGTGATGGGTTCCGGCAATTCCTCGCAGAAACCGCAACGGCAGGAAAATCCGTTGCCGGATATGGCGCAGCGGCCAAGGGCAACACATTCCTGAATGTCTGCGGCGTCTGCGCTGACGAAATCGGTTTCGTTGTCGACCAGAATCCCGAGAAGCAGAACAGACTTTTGCCTGGCAGCCACATACCGGTGCATGGACCCGACAGGCTGCGCGAACTTAAACCGGATTTTGTGGTGATCCTGCCTTGGAATCTGGCCGAGGAAATCTCGACCCAGCACAGTTACATCCGTGACTGGGGCGGCCGGTTCGTCACCGCGGTTCCGGACATCAAGGTCTTCTGATGCGGATCACGGAAACAGCCCTTCCAGGCGTGATGCGGATTGAAGCGACGCCGCACGGGGATGATCGCGGCCTCTTTGCCAGACTTTATTGTCCCGAGGAGTTCTCTGCCGCCGGGATCGACTTTACGCCTTCACAGGTCAATCTCTCGACCAACCCGGTCGCAAGAACCCTGCGGGGGCTTCATTTTCAGAATTCGCCACATGCCGAGGCAAAGCTTGTCCGCGCGATCCGGGGCCGGGCTTATGACGTGGTCGTTGATCTCAGGCCGGGTGCCACCCAGGGCAAATGGATTGCCGAAGAACTGTCCGCAACCCACATGAACGCTCTGTTTCTGCCGGAAGGTGTTGCCCACGGATTTCTGACCTTGGAGCCGGAGACCGACATCCTTTACCAGATGGACCGGATCTATATCCCAGGACACGCAGATGGGTTGCCCTGGGATGATTCTGACCTGGCGGTCGATTGGCCGGAAAAGCCGGAGGTGCTGTCCGAGAAGGATAGCGCATGGACGGCCTGGGCCGACAGGCACGACCTGAACGCCGCCGTGAATGCGCCGTAGTCAGCGCAATTAGGCTGTTTAGAAAACCGGCTTGGTTCAGTCGAACGGATGTTCGTCTGGTCGACGATGAGGCCCACGCGGATGGTCATCGACCCGGATACGCACCCGACGTTCCTGATGGCGTGGTGCCATCACCCAGAGACCCCAGACGATCAAAGAGGCAAGCAGTGCAAGCAGAAGGATCATGTCCAACTCCGTCATCAGTGGCCTGAGCGTAACGCCACAGTTCCCCAGCGTCGAGTCTTGATATGGTCAGGGTGCGTCGATTCTCAAGCCCTAACCCTGCCTGCCCGACCATAAAGATATCGTCAATTCCAAGTCTGAAGCTGGTGTGCCGCATGCGGTCAGGCTATGGGGACGGCATGCAGGCAATGATCTGGATAGGTGCCGCGCTGACCGCGGCGGGGCTGGCGGGGCTTTTCTGGTGCATCCGAAAGGCTATGTGGCTTAAAGGCGTGCAGGGGAAGCCGGATGCGCCTGACGATCAGCAGATCCAGGCCGAGATCAATCGCCTGATCTTCGGTCACATGGCTGCCATCGGCGCGGCCTTTCTGGGAATGGGTGTGCTGGTCGCCGGGCTGCTGCTGGTCTGATCGCAGTCTTCCGGCGCGACCCGCGATTTGCTAGATCTGCCGACAGAGGGAGATCAGAATGACCACCGATATTCTTGCGATTGATCAGGGGACGACATCGACCCGTGCAATCGTCTTCGATGCGGACCTCACCGTAAAAGCCGTTGCGCAGCTGGAGTTCGAACAGCACTTTCCCGCGTCGGGCTGGGTCGAGCATGATCCCGAAGATCTCTGGCAGACGACCGTGTCAACCTGCAGGGATGCGATCGCAAAGGTCGGACGCAGCCCCGCCGCCATCGGGATTACAAATCAGCGCGAAACAGTCATCGTCTGGAATCGCCACACCGGACAGGCGATCCACAAGGCCATCGTCTGGCAGGACCGCCGCACTGCAGACATTTGTGCGGATCTGCGTGCCGGCGGACACGAGGACGAGATAACCCGCAAGACTGGTCTGCTGCTGGACCCCTACTTCTCCGGCACCAAGATCGCCTGGGTGCTGGACAACGTTCAGGGCGCGCGTGATGCAGCCGCGCATGGCGATCTTCTGGCCGGAACCGTCGATACCTGGCTGATCTGGCGTCTGACCGGGGGTGCGGTGCACGCGACCGATGCGACGAATGCTTCGCGGACAATGCTGTACAACATTCACACCGGGACCTGGGATGCCGATCTCTGCGCACAGCTTCGGGTGCCGATGGAAATGTTGCCGGATGTGCGGGACAGCGCGGCCGATTTTGGAGTGACAGTCCAAGAGATCCTTGGCGCTCCGATCGCGATCGCTGGTGTCGCGGGGGATCAGCAGGCGGCAACGGTCGGACAGGCCTGTTTCGAACCCGGCATGATGAAATCGACCTACGGAACAGGGTGCTTTGCGCTGCTGAATACCGGTGCCGAACCGGTTGCCTCGAAAAACCGGTTGCTGACCACGATTGCCTATCAGTTGAACGGGAAGCCGACTTATGCGCTGGAGGGATCGATCTTCGTTGCAGGCGCGGTGGTTCAATGGCTGCGCGATGGGCTCGGCCTGATCGGGGATGCCGCAGAAAGCGGGCCGCTCGCCAACACGGCCGACCCGGAACAGACGATCTACATGGTCCCGGCCTTCGTCGGGCTGGGCGCACCCTACTGGGACGCGGAATGCCGCGGATCGATCCACGGACTGACCCGCGCGACCGGGCCCGCTGACCTGACACGGGCTGCGCTGGAAAGCGTCGGCTATCAGACCCGTGACCTGCTCGAGGCGATGCAGGGCGACTGGGCATCCTCTGGCGATACGGTCCTGCGGGTCGATGGCGGGATGACGGCCTCTGATTGGACGATGCAGTTTCTGGCCGACATTTTGGGCGCTCCGGTCGATCGCCCGACGGTGCTCGAGACGACGGCCCTGGGCGCGGCATGGCTGGCTGGCATGCAGCAGGACCTTTGCCCGGACGCAGAGGCGTTCGGTGCCGGATGGGCGCGTGATCGCCGGTTCGAGCCCGCATTGGCCGCGGTTGACCGGGACCGGAAATATGCCGGCTGGCAAGACGCAGTTCGGCGCACGCTGTCGACCGCGAACTGAGCCGAGCAGCGCGGATGTCCGACACGAAGGCAGCCTGGGACCGGGTCACAAAAGAGGCAGCGCGCCTTACCCCGGTCCATTTGCGAGATCTGTTCGCCCGGGCTCCAGACCGCTTTGAAAGGCTATCCTTTCAGGATGAAGGGCTGCTGATCGACCTTTCGAAGGAGAAGCTGGATCAGGACGCATTGAGCACTCTGCTTGACCTCGCCCGGGCAGTTGGGCTGGAGGAACAGCGCGACCGAATGCTCAGGGCAGACCGGGTCAACACAACCGAACGGCGCGCTGCCCTGCATGTCGCCCTGCGCGGAGATGCTGATCCGGAGATGGAGATCGACGGGGTACCCGTCACGGCCACGGCGCATGAAGCGCGCGACCAGATGCTGCGCTTCGCGGACGATGTCCGGACAGGACGCCGGACAGCCAGCGACGGTGCGGCCTTCTCGGACGTGGTCAATATCGGGATCGGTGGGTCTGATCTGGGTCCTGCCATGGCGACAGAGGCGCTGGCGCCCTATGCAGACGGCCCGGGCGTGCACTACGTCTCCAACGCGGATGGTGCGCACTTTGCTGATCTGTCCCTCCGGCTCGATCCAGCGCGAACGCTGGTGATTGTCGCCTCGAAAACCTTTTCGACGCCAGAAACCATGGAGAACGCCGCGGCCGCGCGACGCTGGCTGCAGGCCGCATTGGGCAAGGCCGCCGACACGCATTTGGCGGCTGTGTCGCGCAATCTTGAAGCGACCGCTGCCTTCGGTGTTACCCCGGCACAGGTCTTTCCGATGTGGGACTGGGTGGGAGGAAGGTACTCCGTCTGGTCCTCCATAGGTCTGCCGCTGGCCATCGCGATCGGTCCTGGACGCTTCAAGGCCTTTCTGGACGGGGCGGCGGCCATGGACAGGCATTTCCGGACAGCTCCGGCCGAACGCAACCTGCCGATCCTGATGGCGCTGCAGACCGTCTGGCGACGCAACGGTCTGGGACTGCACGCCGCGGCTGTCCTTCCCTATGATCAGCGCCTAAGCCGGTTTCCCGCCTGGCTACAGCAACTGGACATGGAATC
>JBCCMP010000170.1:0-9933 GCA_039026295.1 Pseudomonadota bacterium
CTGGGACGATACGATCAACAGTGCCGCGCATGACAGTGCAACGACTGAAAGGATCGCTATGGCCAGCAGGAATTTGGTTCGGAACAGCATTTCTTCAAATTAGTGCGCGCAAATTCAAAGATCAAAATAACAAGAAGCACTCTGTCATTTCTGGCGGAGCGCCGTCACCAATCGGGCGCAACCGGGGGATTACTCACCGATAGGCGACAGAAGTGCCCGGTTCATGGCTGGATTGCGGACGCCGTGGGCGTAGTCCTCATTGAAGATGTTGCCTTTCATCCAGGCATCGACCGCCCTGATGTCGACCTTGACCACCTTCGGACGTACGCTCCAGGACACCTCGAAAGGCGAGTCTTTTTCGTTGTAACCCGGGCCTGTGGTTGATCCGTCGTACTGGACCGGTGCGCCTTTATCTGTTGGGATATTCACCGCCTGATAGAAGCCGTCGGCTTTCCCGACCTTGGCCAGTTCCACAAAGCCCATCGCGTCACGATCATTCACCAGCACCATCACCTGGGTTTCGACCCTGAGTTGAGGGTTGCCAATCGCTTCGCTGAGACAGGCGCCGAGAGTGGGCCCGGGCATCACCTGTGCCGTTGTGTGTACGTAGTGCACTTCGATCGTATCGCCGGGGACCATGCCGCCGTGTCCCTTGTCCCCGATCGGAGCTCCGATCGGGGCGAGTTCGGCTGCGGTCAACTCCCCCGAGTATTTGTAGCCTGTATCGTATCCTTTGCCGTCACCGTTCCCGGCGAAGCTGGTGAACTCACCGCCCCGATGCTCTGCATTCTTGTGGAAGTGTATGTTGCAGAGGTTCATCTTTTTGAATGAAGGTGCCGCGCTGAAGAACCGGGTATTCTCTCCAACCAAAGTGTCGATGTCGCGCGGGGATTGAGGGCCGAATCCTGCGCCGTCCGTGCTTTTGGCCAGTGCGGAACGTTGTGCCTCGATGACTGAGTCACTCACTGGCCCGTCTGAGGCAAGCGCGAGCGCGCCGCCGACGATGCCGAGTGATGTAGCAACCAACAGAGTTCTCTTCAGCATCACGGCGCTCCTCACTCGTTTCAATTGCACTTAGAGAGGACGCGTGGCCGCGACGAGACAGTTAATCTTCGCTTAATTTTTTGCTCATTTTCACTTCATAATTCTCTCTTTCGGATTTCTAGCCATCCAAATTGTTATGATATTTCATCTCCATAACAGCGACTTAGGACGTCATCTTCCTTTGCCTTGCATTTCGAACTTGCCGCGGCATGGCGAGGATGATTGCGATAAAGCGCGGCGCGGAATTTGCGGCGGGCCAGTCAGCAGGGTCCTAGCAGGCCTCGGTTCAGCTTACCAATACCGGCGGACGGCATGGCGCCGATGGTCATCGTCGGTGATCAGGATTTTCTAGCGATCCTGACGGATGTACGCGCGCCCCAGAAAGCCCGGTTCAGCCTGCTTTGCCCGGGTACTGAACGATATGACAAGCAGCACCGCGATCGTCAGGACATAGGGTGTCATCGACAGAAAATAGACCGGAAGTTCGAGGCCCAGCGCCTGAAGTCGCGGGATCAGCGCCTCCGCACCGCCGAACAGAACGGCACCGAAGATCGCGCGAACCGGGGACCATTGAGCGAACACAACCAGGGCAAGAGCAATCCATCCGCGACCCGCGACCATACCCTCGGTCCAGATCTGACTGCCGCCGACGGACAGATAGGCTCCCGCCAGACCGATCAACAGACTGCCGATCAGAACAGCGGCGAACTGATAGAACTGGACGTCGACCCCTGCTGCATCCGCTGTTGCCGGGTCTTCACCGACGGCGCGCAGGCGCAGACCATAGCGGGTGCGAAACAATCCCCATGCGGCGATGATGGCAATCACCAGCGCCAGCAGGACAATTCCGTCCTGCTCAAAAAGCAGCCGCCCAACAACCGGCAGGTCGGCGAAAGCCTCTGGCCAGGGTAATGGCTGCAGCCCCGCAAACGGCTTGTGCGCAGCGTCGCGCCCGATCGCCTGCGAGGCACCCAGACCCACGGCAACCAGCGCCAGCCCCGCCGGGATCTGCGGCGCCCGGAAGACGACGACGGCCATCATGAAGGGCAGCGATATCAAGGCGCCGGCAACGGCACCCAACGCCATGGCGGGCCAGGCACTGTAGCCTGCCAGGACAACCATCGCACTGGTCATCGCGCTCAACGCCATCACACCCTCGACGCCGAGGTTCAGGACCCCGGCGCGTTCGCAAAACAGAAGGCCTAGCGAGGCCAGCAACAGAGGCGTCATGAATCCGGGCAGACTGCCCAGCCATGCCGTGGCAAACTCGATCACGCGGGCCTCGCAGCGGCGATCGTCACACGATAGGTGGTTGCGAACTGAAAGGTGACCAGAGTGAGCAGAATGATGCCCTGGATGATCAGTACGATCCCCTCGGACACGCCGTAGAATACCTTGAGCGACTGACTGGCGACCGCAAGCCCGGCGATAAAAAAGCTGACGATGGGGATCAGCAGAGGCAGGTTGCGCGCAAGCGCCGCGATGATGATCCCGTTGAAAGTCATCTGCAACCCGACGGCCTGCGTCAGGCGATGCTCGGTGCCCGCGACAATCACGCCGCCGGCTAGCCCCGCCATCGCCCCTCCGACGAGGATCGAGACCAGCATGACCCTGGCGGTGTCGAACCCCATTGCCTGAGCCGCACGCGGATTGTCGCCCGCGAAACGAGCGGCAAATCCAAACCGCATCCGGTGGGTCACCAGAGCCACCACCAGAACGGCTGTCAGAGCGATGACAAGGCCAAGGTGCACGTCGCCAAAACCGAACCTGGGCAGCTTTTCCGCGTTGTCGAAAACCGGTGACGTCGGAAAATTGTGCATGGTGTCGCCGAACGGGCCGAACAACAGGTGCTGCAGGAACAGGAATGCAATGTTGGTGGACAGCAGCGTTACGATCACCTCGCTGACGGCAAAGCGGATCCTCAAAATTGCGGGCAGCGCGATCCAGAGCGCACCGCCCAGCGCGCTGGCGATCAGCATCAGCGGGAGGCGCAACGGGCCGCCGATATCGTAAAGCGCGACGGTGGTGGCCAGTATCGCCCCCATCAGAAGCTGGCCCTCGATTCCGATGTTCCAGAATTTCAGCCGCAGGCAAAGCGCGGCGGCCAACGCGGCCAGGATCATCGGCGTGGCCATGGTCAATGTGCGTGCAAGTCCTGCTTCCGATAGAAAGACCTGAACGATCAGTTCCTCGAACAGCGCGCCGGTTGGCACACCCGCAGCGACCATGACCCCCAGCGACAGCGCAAGAGCAACCCCGATCGCTGCGGCATAGGTAAGCGTGCTGCGCAGCGGGCCACTGCCTGCGCGCCGCTCCAGCGTGATCCGGTCAAGCATGGCCAAGCATCAGTTCGCCGATGTCCTCGCGCGCCGGGCGGGCGTCCGGCGTCGTCGACAGGCTGCCCCGGCTGATGACATGGATATGGTCCGAGAGGGCCAGGATCTCTTCAAGATCCTCGCTTATCAAAAGCACGCCGCAACCGCGGTCCGTTGCTTCGATCAACTGGTCATGGACATAGCGGCAGGCAGCCACGTCGAGACCTCGCGTCGGCGAGTGGGCGATGATCAGCCGGGACTCTGTGTCCAATTCCCGCGCCAGAACGGACTTCTGAGCGTTGCCGCCAGACAGCAGCCTGATCGGGCGTCGCCCGCCCGCTGTAACGCCAGCGATGTCAAAGACGGCAATCAGCTTGCGCGCGTGGCTCAGGATGCGGCGCGGCGCAACGAGGCGCTGGCCCAGCTTACCGGTCCGCACGGCGGTCACGGCCAGATTGTCTGCAACGGAGTTGTCAGGGGACAGGGCATCGCTGGCCCGGTCCGCCGGGATATATCGCAGACCAAGCGCGCGGCGCTCAGCCACGGTGGCCTGCTCGATCGGGTCGCCGTGCAGTCTGATCCGGCCCGTTGCAGGCGTCAGACCCATCACCGCCTCGGCCAATTCGCGCTGCCCGTTGCCGCCAACACCCGCAAGCCCCAGGATCTCGCCAGCATGGATTGTCAGATTTGCGTCCTTTACTGCTTTGATCCTGCCAGAGAGGACAGACAAATTCTCGATCTCGAGGATGGGCTGCGTAAGCGGACGCGCGGGCCTGGCATCCACGGCGGCCTGCTCTGCACCGATCATTGCGATGGACAGATCCGCGCTGGTCACATCGGCCACGGCCTTTCCGCGCAGGACCATGCGCCCCTTTCGCAGCGTCGATACGCGATCACCGACTGCCATCACTTCGCGCAGTTTGTGAGTGATGAAGACCACCGCATGCCCCGAGCCGACGAGATCACGCATCAGGGCCAGCAGGCGTTCGGCCTCGTGATCAGTCAGAACCGCGGTCGGCTCGTCCAATATCAGGATCCGTGCGCCCAGAAGCAGAACCTTCAGAATCTCGGTTCGCTGACGCTCGGCCACCGAAAGCGTGCCGACCGGAACGTCCAGACTGACATCCAGACCGGTTTTCTCCAGCACCTCGGAAATCTTCGCGTCGATCGCTGTCCAGTCGTCTCCAGTGGAGCCCGCGGCCAGCCGCAGGTTCTCCCGAACCGTGAACGGCAGGATCAGTTTGAAGTGCTGGTGCACCATCCCGATGCCCAGCGCCATGGCATCCGCAGGTGATCGAACCGGCACGGGCGCGCCATTCAGATGGATCTGTCCGGCATCGGCCGCATAGATGCCGGTAAGAATGTTCATCAGGGTCGATTTGCCCGCGCCGTTTTCACCCAGCAGAGCATGCACCTCGCCCCAGCGCAGATCGAAATCCACGCTGTCCAGGACCCGGGCCTCGCCAAAGGATTTCGAGACGCCGGTAACCTCAAGGGCAAATGCCGCGCCATCCGGCGCGGCCAGATGATTCGTTGGCATCCGGGATCAGTTCAGCGTGCCCTTCACGCCCTGGACCAGAAAGTCCATGCCCCAAAGCGCGCCGTCATCCATGCTCGCGCCCTCGGCCACCTTGATCGTCCCGTCCTGCGCCGTGACGGGTCCATCGAACGGGGTCATCTCCCCGGCCATGATCTTGGCTGCTGCAGCTTCAATCTGCGCCTTTACGTCTGCTGGCACGTCATCTGACAGAGGCGACAGTGAAACGACGCCGTCTTTCATGCCCGGAAATGCGCCCCATTCGCTGGGCTGCCATGACCCGTCTGCAATTGCGCCGATGGTCGGCACAAGGTGCTTGTCCCAGTTGAACATCACCGAGGTAAGGTGCCCCTTCGGCGCATGCTGCGACATGTCCAGCTGAAAGCCCACCGATTTCGCGTCCCGCTTTTCCGCTGCGATGAACGGTGCTGCGGACGAGAGGTTGTTGCCGATCACATCGATGCCCTGATCAAGCATCGCCTCGGCCACTTCGCTCTCTTTGACCGGGTCCCACCACGAATTCGTATAGACCACGGTTGTCTCAATTTCCGGATTTATCGCCTGCGCGCCCAACGCGAAGGCGTTGATGTCCCAGTTCACGACGCCGACCGGGAAGCCGCCGATGATGCCGATTTTGCCCGATTTGGACGTCGCTGCCGCAGCCATCCCTGCCAGGTACCAGGCTTGATAGGTGCGGACATAAAACCCTTCCAGGTTCGCATGGTTGGTGGCACCGGATGCATTCATGAAGGCGATCTTCGGATTGGCCTTGGCAGCCTCCAAGATGCCTTCGGAATACCCATACCCCGTGGCAACAATCACGTTGAACCCGCGACCCACGAAAAGGTCGATGGCGTTCTTCAGGGCCGTTGCTTCTTCCTGAACGCTCTCGACGACCGCGATCTTGACGCCCAGATCAGCCTCGACCGCCATGCGTGCATTGTCCAGGGCTTCGTTCCAACCGCCGTCGCGTGCGGTCGCTGCATAGATAAAGGCGATCTTGGGCTCACCTTCAATCTCCACGGCCTGTGCCTGCAGCAGCGGCGCTGCGGTCAGCATCAACGCGGCAACAGCGGTTCCCAAAAAACCCCTTCGGGCCAGGTCCAAGATTTTCATATCGCTCTCCTGTCGTTTTTCTCTTAGCTGTCGGTCATTCCGTAGGCCTCCTGCATGCACGCCTCGACATAGGCGGCAGCACCAACGGGTTCGTATCGTGCCGGGCGGTCGGCGGACTGGCAGGACGGCAGCACCTCGATCATTTCCAGTGGATTTATGTTCGAGAAGAACGGGATCGAATAGCGGCGCCGCCCGGTCGTGTTGATCGCGCGATGCACCGTCGACCGGTACAGGTCGTTCGTCCACCGCTCCATCAGATCCCCGACATTCACGATGAAGGTTCCAGGGATCGGCGGGGCCGGAATCCAGTCTCCGGCCGGGTTCAACACCTGTAACGCCGGAACATCGGCGGTCGCCAGCACAGTGAAAACGTCATAGTCCGAATGGGCACCGATCCCGATGACCTTCTCGTCCCGCGCCTTTTGCGGCGGGTAATGCAGCAGGCGCAGTTCGGCTATTGGTTTGCCAAGCATGCGCGCGAAGTGGTCCTCGTGCAGATCCAGCGACAGGGCAAATCCGCGATAAAGCACCTCGGACAAGGACTGCAGCGCTGCATGGTAAGCCATAACGGGCGCACGGAAGTCAGCCATGTCGGGCCAGAGGTTCACGCCCCAGCCATATATACCCAGCGCCACATCTGGGTCATCCGGCGACAGGTCCAGCGAGGCATCGAATGCTTCATGCAGGTCGCCGTCGTTGTCTGGATCGGTGTTTTCTTCAAGCAATCCCGTGTAGCCACGCATCACCTTAGAGTGGCGGTTTGATACCGAATCCTTGGATGTCTGTGGCAGATCAAAGAACCGCCGTGCGGCATCGAACGCACCCGCAAATACGGCAGGGTCGACGCCGTGTCCTGCGATGTAGAAGAAGCCGACCTCCATGCAGGCGGTGCGGATCTCTGCCCCCACCGCGGCTTTTTTCGTCGCATTTGCACCGAACAGCGGCGAGATATCGATGACCGGGATCTCTTCGAAAGGTTTCGCGTCAGCGGCCGCTTCTGCCTGTGCCAACAAGCGCGAGGCGTTGCGGGCGCGGAGCGTCGGCGCGGCGCTTTCGCTCACCTCAGGCCTCGCCGATCCGGTGAGCATAGGTCTCGTCGAAGCGGGACCGGATGTAATCCCCCGCGGTGATCGGCTTGTATTTCGGCGGATTTTCAGGGCTCTGACAGCTTGGCAGCACCTCCACCACTTCCTGGCTGTTCACGCCGAAAAAGAACGGGATCGAGTAGCGGCGCTTGCCTGAACTGTTGATCGCCCGGTGTACGGTCGACTGGAAATAATTGTTCGTCCAGCGCGCCATCAGGTCCCCGACATTCACTATGAAAGCCCCGGGGATTGGCGGTGCCTGTACCCAGGTGCCAGCCGAATTCAGCACTTGCAGCGCGGGCACATCATCGGTGCACAGGATCGTGAAGCACTCGTAATCAGAATGCGCACCGATGCCGATCTGTTTGTCGTCTTCGGCAGCGGTCTGATCGGGGTAGTGCAGCACCCGCATATGGGCCATCGGCTTGGTGATGGCATCGGCGAAAAAATGCTCGTCCAGTTCCAGCGCCAGGGCGAAGGCCTGAAAAATCAGTGTTCCGAATGCCCGCGCCTCGGAATGATAGCTCATCAACGCGTCCCGAAAGCCGTCCAATCCGTCGGGCCATTGATTTGGCGCATAGCCGAAGACGCCCGCCGCCACGTCCGGATCATCCAGCGGCAGATCCAGCGCCAGGTCGAAACCTTCGTGCAGATCGCCGTTGTTGTCGGGATCGGTGTTTTCGCCCAGCAGCGGTGTATACCCCCGCATGGCATCCGACTTCTCGACAGAGATCGCACTTTTCGCATCCATTGGCAGATCGAAGAAACGGTGTGCCGCGGCGAACGTGCCGTCGATGACATTTTGCGGCATACCGTGGTTGGTCGCATAGAAAAACCCGACCTCGGTGCAGGCCTGGCGGACCGCTTCGCCGACCATTGCGCGGGCATCGGCATCGTCGCTGCGCATCGGGCCGAAGTCGATGATCGGAATTTTGTCAAACGGCGTTTGTTCTGCCTGCAGACCAGAGGAGAAAAACGCCCTCGGCCCGTTTCCGGTCATCACCGTTGTCATGCTCATCGGGTCCCCTCCATTCACCTATGAGACTGTGATTGTGCAGCGCAGCAGAGTCAATTAAGAATGCGATAGTGACGTTTAAGCGCCCTAAGGCGCGTTTTGCCTCCGCAGAACGGCGATCTTCGCAAGGCGGCCCGGGAAGGCTTTTTGCACCAGCGAAGGGCCATTTCTCCAAAATAGGGTGTATGTCGCAAACATGGGGGCTTCCGGTTCGGCCATATGATACGCGCCCGGTATGTCTTCCGCGCAAGCGCCTCAAAACCGGCCAGTTGTCGGCATCGCATTCATTCTGATTGCCATGCTGTCCATCTCGGTCAACGACATGCTGATCAAGCGCCTTTCCGGCGCCTACCCCCTGCATGAGCTCGTTTTTGTAAGGTCTGCGATCGGGATCGCGTTTTCGCTTGCGCTGGTTCAGTTGGAAGGCGGATTTCAGATCCTGCGCACCTCTACGCCGTTTCTGCACGCGCTGCGCGGCATTCTGATTGTCATATCCAACCTGACCTATTTCACGGCACTCGCGGTCATCAGCCTGGCCGAGGCGATGGCTGTTTTCTTCGTCGCCCCGTTGTTCATTACCTTGTTGGCGATCCTGGTTCTGAAGGAAAAGGTCGGTCCCTGGCGGCTCGGTGCCGTCGCGGTCGGGCTGGTCGGCGTGGTGATCATGCTTCGTCCGTGGGAAGCCGCCGAAGCGGCTCCCTATAACCGCCTGATCCTGCTGCTGCCGGTGGTCGCGGCTTTCACCTATGCCTTCAACCAGGTTCTGACGCGCCGCCTTGGCGTTTCCTCGAAAGCTTCGGCCATGGCCGTCTACATCCAGGCGATGTTCATTCTGGTCTCGGCACTTTTCTTTGTGTTCGCCGGTGACGGCCGCTTTGCCGAGGGGGTCGACAATGCCTCGATCCAGTTCCTGATGCGCGCATGGATCTGGCCAGAGGGGACTGATCTCTGGCTGTTTGTCGGCCTCGGCCTGAATTCGGCGATCATCGGGTACGCCCTCAGCGCGGCCTACAAAATGGCCGACGCCGGCACGATTGCCCCGTTCGAATATGTCGGCATGCCGCTTGCCGTTTTCTGGGGCTGGGCCATGTTCGGCGTTCTGCCGGACCGGATCGTGATGATCGGCATCACGCTGATCATCGGTGCAGGCGTCATCGTCTTCATTCGCGAACGGATAAAAGAACGCGCGCTGGTCAGGCGCAAGCGAGTGCATCGGCGCTATTGAGACGCTTTCCAACGTCCACACCCTTGAAGTGCAGTTGTTGGCCATGGCAGGCCTCGCAAGCTGACCTTAGCACAAGGACCTGCCCGTGATTTCCGATGAAACGCTCCAGCGGATGAAAGCGTGGCGCCACGACTTTCACGCCAATCCAGAACTCGGTTTCCAGGAACACCGAACCAGCGCAAAGGTCGCTGCGTTGCTGCAGGACTTCGGGCTCGACGTGCATACGGGCATCGGCGGCACCGGCGTTGTCGGAGTGCTCCAGCGGGGCAATGGACCCGGGTCGATCGGGCTCAGGGCCGACATGGATGCGCTGCCGATCGTCGAGCGCAGCAGCGCCGCCTACAAATCCACGACAGAAGGCGTCATGCACGCCTGCGGCCATGACGGTCACAACGCAATGCTGCTGGGGGCGGCCCGGCATCTGGCGACAGACGGAGATTTCTCCGGCCGCGCGGTCTTCATCTTCCAGCCTGCCGAAGAACATGGTCGCGGGGCACCCGCGATGATCGACGACGGGCTGTTCGAGAGGTTTCCGGTAGACGAGGTCTACGGCATGCACAACATGCCGGGCCTGCCGGTCGGGCAGTTCGCATTGC
>JBCCMP010000171.1:0-9931 GCA_039026295.1 Pseudomonadota bacterium
CGCCGGGTCCCGCGCCCATGCCGCCATGCTGGCGCGGCAGGGGATCATCACGCAAGAGGATCAGGTCGCGATCGATGCAGGGCTGGATCAGGTTTGGGAGGAGATCACAGACGGCCGGTTCACGTTCTCCCGGGCGTTAGAAGACATCCATATGAATGTGGAGGCGCGGCTGCGGGAGATTACCGGCGATGCAGGGGCACGACTGCATACCGGCCGGTCCCGCAATGATCAGGCCGCTGTCGATGTCCGCATGTGGGTAAGGGCGCGATGCGACGAGGTGGATGCAGCGCTGGGACGCCTGATTGGTGCTTTTGTCGCTCAGGCGGAGGCGGGGGCCGACTTGGTCATGCCCGGCTTTACGCACCTTCAGACGGCGCAGCCGGTGACCTGGGGGCATCACATGCTGGCCTATGCGGAGATGCTCGATCGCGACAGGGGGCGCTTCCAAGATGCCCGTGCGCGGATGAATGAATCACCATTGGGCGCGGCAGCGCTGGCTGGCACCTCGTTTCCGCTGGATCGGGAGGACACCGCGCTGGCGCTGGGGTTCGACCGGCCCATGGCGAATTCCATCGATGCAGTCAGCGACAAGGACTTCGAGCTGGAGTTCATGGCGGCCGCCTCGATCTGTGCCATGCATCTCAGCCGGTTTGCCGAGGAACTGGTGATCTGGTCCTCGGCGCAGTTCCGGTTCGTGCGGCTTTCTGATGCCTTCACCACCGGTTCATCGATTATGCCGCAAAAGAAGAACCCGGACGCAGCGGAACTGGTACGCGGGAAGATCGGACGGGTTGTCGGGCACTTCATGGGGCTGATCATGGTGATGAAGGGGCTCAGCTTGGCCTATGCCAAGGACATGCAGGAGGACAAGGAGGCCACATTCGATGCGGCAGACACCATCCAGCTGATGCTGGCCGCGATGGAGGGGATGGTTCGGGATATGGAGCCGAACGGCGAGGCGCTGCACGAGGCCGCAGGCAATGGATTTTCGACCGCCACCGATCTGGCGGATTGGTTGGTTCGCGTTCTCAACATGCCGTTTCGCGATGCGCACCATGTAACCGGTTCACTGGTTAAGATGGCGGAGGATCGAGGTGTGGACCTTGCAGACCTGTCGCTGGCAGATATGCAAACGGTCGAGCCGGGGATAACCGAGGGCATCTTCGGGGTCCTGACGGTCGAGGCCTCTGTCGCTTCGCGCACCTCTTATGGCGGGACGGCACCAGATCAGGTACGGATGCAGATCGCGCGCTGGAAGGAAAGGTTGGGGGAATGACCAAGCTGAGACTGGCTATGATGGTCCTTTTGGCAGGCGCAATGGTGGTCTCGGCCTGCGGGCGCAAGGGTGAGCCGTTGCGCCCGGATGCCCAGCAGGAAGAGCAGGAGAGCGGCTGACCGGGTTCGGTCAGACAGGGCATCGCATGGATTTCACGCGGCTCAGTTTTCTTGCCCTGACCCTGGCGGCCTTGGCGTTCCCGGCAAGGCGCATGATTTTGTGGCTGTCGGAACACGGCCTGGATTTCGATCTGCTGATCGCCGAGCTGACAGCGAGCGATCCCGCTCGATCTGTGACCGGGGCAGTGCTGATCGCGTCAGCTGCCGCGTTGATCTTCATGATTGGCGAAGCGTTCGTGCGCCGTGACTGGTTGTCACTGGTGTGTGTGCCGGTGACACTGGTTTTTGGTGTGGCTGTCGGGTTGCCGATGTACCTTTATCTGCGCTTGCGGCCGCTTTACTGAGGAAGTCCGTCTCTGCCTGCGTGCATCACTATCCCGGACCTGTTGAATTTTCGTAAAATTCCGCGCGATTTGACGCGCAAATGCACCGTTTTTCGCTAATTCAGAAGGCCGAAAGGCACATTCATCCCAAAACGTGCGGCCGTTAACCTGTTTGCCGTTGGGATTTTCCGGGGCTGAAACCCGTATGGCAAGCGTATGGCTTGCGTATGGCTTTGGACGCGCAAAAAGTCGACCCGTGCACGTTAACGCAGGGTGGCCCGGTCTTTGTTGCAGCTTCAGGGTGGCCAAGGCGAGGGTGACGGATTAAATCTCGCGGCAGTCAAAACCCGGGCCGGTTGGCCCTTCGCCGATCCGGATTCCGTAATGGACCACTTCGCCTATCGTGACGGTATCTTGCATGCCGAGGACGTTCCCCTGACCGCGATCGCGGAAGAGGTTGGGACACCGGCCTACGTCTATTCCACGGCGACCTTCCAGCGTCACTTCCGCGTGTTTGACGAGGCGCTGGCCGGCACTGATCACCTGATCTGCTATTCGATCAAGGCCTGCGGAAATCTCGCCGTGCTTAAAACGCTCGGCGACATGGGCGCAGGAATGGATGTCGTTTCGGAAGGCGAGTTGCGCCGCGCCCTGATGGCAGGTGTTCCTGGCGCGAAGATCGTCTTCTCCGGGGTCGGCAAAACCGTCGCAGAGATGCGCCTTGGGCTGGAGAACGGCATACGTCAGTTCAACGTGGAATCCGAGCCGGAGCTGGAGGCCTTGAATGCCGTTGCGGTGTCGATGGACACCCGCGCACCCATCACGATCCGCGTGAATCCGGACGTCGATGCCAAAACCCACGCCAAGATCGCGACCGGAAAGTCAGAGAACAAGTTCGGCATCCCGATCAATCGGGCGCCCGAGGTCTATGCCGCCGCCGCTGCGATGCCGGGAATCGAAGTCGTCGGTGTCGATGTGCATATCGGCAGCCAATTGACGGATCTTGCGCCTTTCGAGGCCGCATTCTCTGCGGTGGCCGATCTGACCCGGCAATTGCGGGCCGAAGGACATGAGATCCGGCGACTGGATCTGGGAGGCGGGCTGGGCATTCCCTACCAGCAGACCAACGATGCACCGCCCCTGCCGTTTGACTATGGCGCGTTGATCAAAAGGACGGTCGGTGATCTGGGGTGCGAGGTTCAGATCGAACCCGGACGGCTGATTTCCGGGAATGCCGGGATCCTGCTGGCGTCGGTCATCTATCGCAAGTCCGGAGAAGGACGTGATTTCCTGATTCTGGATGCTGCGATGAACGACCTGATCCGCCCTGCGATGTACGAGGCCTGGCACGATATCGTACCGGTCACGGAACCCGGCCCGGACGCGGAGATCGGTCCGGTCGATGTGGTCGGGCCTGTGTGCGAGACTGGCGACACCTTCGCGCGAGAGCGAACCTTGCCAATGCTGACCGCCGGAGAGATGGTGATTTTCCGTTCAGCAGGTGCATATGGTGCAGTCATGTCATCGGAATACAATGCCAGACCGTTGATCCCTGAGGTTATGGTGCATGGCGATAAGTTTGCCGTTATCAGGCCACGCCCCACATATGCAGAGATGCTGGGCCGTGATACGCTTCCTTCGTGGTTGGGCAGTCCGGCTGAATCGAATGGTTAATTCGGAGGTAACCAGTTAGGCTTACCTCTCCCCGCGCACCGGGGACTTCCCTGGCGGCGCCCGAAAGGAGCACGATGGCAAAGCTCACGAGCCGGGGACTGACGGGCCGCGAATTGCGGACCATCAAGACGCAATTGCGCCGCACCCGATGGGCGATGCTGGCAGAGCGGGTTGCGCTGGCCTTCTGGCCGCTATTCGTGACTTTTTGCCTGATTTCGGCCTTTGCGCTGCTGGGCGGGTTGGAAGCTTTCGGACCGTTGGTCCACCGCATCCTTTTGGGTGTCGCCGCGCTGGCGATCATCGGTGCGCTTGTCTTGGGCGGCAACAGGTTCCGTGCGCCATCAGAGGATGAAATCACAGAGCGGCTGGACAGTTCGGACCGGCGTCGGCCGCTGGCGGTACTGATCGATGATCTGGCGGTCGGCAAGGGTGTCAACGAGTCGGAAACGCTGTGGCAGGCCTATCGCGGTCGTGCGCGGAAGGCAGCGGCGGCGTTGAAAGCCCGGTGGCCAGACCTTCGGCTTGCCCATGTTGACGGATGGGCTTTGCGACTGGCGGCACCGGTTCTGCTAATGGGCGCGATCATGGCCAGCGGCGGCGATGCGCCGGACCGGATCGCCGCTGCCAGCGCACCGGCCCCGATGAGCCCGACTGCCGCACCGATTCCGGAACGCAACCCGGTGGCAGAGGCCTGGGCCACGCCGCCCGCCTATACCGGCATGGACACGATCTATCTTGAAAAGGGTGCAGCGACCGCGGTGCGCATACCGCAGGGCTCGCGCCTGACCATTCGTGTCACTGACGCGCCGAGCGACCCGTCGTTGACAGGCGGCGCTTTGGCAGGGCTGGAGAGTTTTGCATCGCTGGGCGGCGGACTGGCCGAGGCGACAGGTCTGATCGAATCCTCGGGCGATCTGGGCGTTGCCATCGGCGAAGATGTTCTGGCCAACTGGACCATCGAGATGATCCCGGATCTGGTGCCGGAGATCGAGCTGATCGACGGCCCGTCGGCGACGCTGACCCGTGCGCTGACCTTCGATTTCGAAGCCCGGGACGATTACGGTGTGACTGCCGCATGGGCTGAAATTGCGCCGGAAGGGCACGACCCGGAAGACGCCAAAGGTCTGCCGCTTCCGGTCATCAGCATCGGGTTGCCACTGCCGATCCGCGGGGAAGGCACAGACGTCGCAGACAGTACGATCCGCGATTTGACAGCGCATCCCTGGGCGGGTGCCGAGGTTGTTCTGAAGCTTTACGCCGAGGACGGTGCAGAGCAGGTCGGCCAGGCCGAGCCTGCGGTATTCACGCTGCCAGAGCGTATCTTCACGGTTCCGCTGGCGCGGGCCCTTGTCGAGCAACGCCGCGAACTGGCGATGGACTATGGCGAGGCGATCCAGGTTCTCGATGTTTTGCAGGCAGTGACGCGCAAGCCTGAAGAACTGTTCGAAGATCCGGGGGTCTACCTGACTGTGCGCATCGCGATCCGCCGATTGGCATCCTCGATCGGGCAGGACACGGTGGCCGATGCGGCACCGAACGTGGTCGAGTTGCTGTGGGAGGCCGCTTTGGCGCTGGAGGATGGCGATCTGTCATCGGCGTTGGAACGCTTGCGCCAGGCTCAGGAAGCGCTGCGCGAAGCACTGGAGAACGGAAGCGAGGAAGACATTCGCCGCGCCATGGAAGAGTTGCGCGCAGCGATGAACGAGTACCTGCAACAGATGGCGCAGCAGCAGCGGCAGAACCCGCAACAGCAGGGCCAGATGGACCCGAACCAGATGCTGTCACAGCAGGACCTGAACGAGATGCTGGACCAGATGCAGCAGCAGGCCGAAAGCGGCCTGCGCGATCAGGCCCGGGACATGCTGAACGAGCTGAGCCAGATGCTGGAGAACATGCAGATGGCCCAGCAACAGCAGATGCAGCAGGGACCCGGTCAGCAACAACTGCAGGAACTGCAGGAGATGATCCAGCGGCAGCGGGATCTTTCGGACCGGACCTTCGACGAGTTGCGCCAGCGCAGGCGCGAACAGCAGCTGGGCCAGCAGGGCCAGCCCCAGCAGGGGCAAGGCCAGCAGGGTCAGCAGCAGCCTGGCTGGGGCGAAGGACAGGGCCGCGGTGATGAACATGGCCAGCAAGGTCAGCAGGGCGGCGAAGGCCAGCAGGGCGACATGATGCAGGGCCAGCCCGGGCAGCCGGGCCAGCAGGGGCAAGGCGGCGGCCTTGCGCAGCAGCAGGAAGAATTGCGCCGGCAACTGGAAGAGCTGTCGCGCGGCATCGGATCGGATGAAGCCGCCCGGGCCCTGGAAGAAGCTGTAAGATCGATGGGGCGCGCGCGGGACGATCTGGAACGCGGCGACAATTCCGATGCGGTCCGGGACCAGATGGATGCGCTGGACAGCCTGAATGAGGGGGCCGAATCGCTCGCCCAGCAGATGGAGAACGGCCAGGGTCAACAGAACGCCCAGGGCAATCGCCGGGGCGACGGACGCCCCGGCAATAATCTGGAAGAGGACCCGTTCGACCGGCCGCGCGGAGGCACGAACGAGGCGATGGACGGCCAGCGTCTGGGGCCGGAGCATTTACGGTCGAAGGCAGAACGCGCGCGCGAGTTGATGCGCGAGCTGAGGGACCGGGCAGCACAGCCATCGCGCCCGCAGCTGGAACTGGATTACCTGGACCGTCTGATGGAGCGGTTCTAGGCGGTCTTTTCCCTGCGCACTCAAAAACCGGTTTGATGAGCCGCCCCTGATGTCGGGGGCGGCCTGTCTTTGCGTGAGCCCACTTGGAGAATCATCGACGACCATGCTACTGCTTGTGGCATGAATGCTGTCGGCCCCAACATCGAGGGTTCGTGCCCCGAAATACGGCGCTTATCGGAGGCTGCGGCGAACCGTATCGCCGCGGGCGAAGTCATTGAAAGGCCAGCCTCGGCGATCAAGGAACTGGTCGAGAATGCGATCGATGCCGGGGCTTCGCGCATCGACATCGCGATCACCGACGGGGGCAAGACCCTCATGCGCGTTGCGGATGACGGCGTGGGTATCCCGGCCGATCAACTGTCGCTGGCACTGGAGAGGCACGCTACCTCGAAGATCGACGGGGACGATCTGGTGAACATCCGTTCTTTCGGATTTCGAGGGGAGGCCTTGCCGTCGATCGGCTCGGTTGCCCGGCTGACGATTTCATCTCGCCCCACAGGCGGTGAGGCGTGGTCGATCACCGCTGCTGGCGGCACTCTCACTCAGCCGCGCCCGGCCTCGCGGTCACCTGGGACCACGGTCGAGGTGCAGGATCTGTTTTATGCTACACCTGCCCGGTTGAAGTTCCTCAGATCCGACCGGGCGGAGACCCAGGCAATTGGCGAAGTCGTCCGGCGGCTGGCCATGGCGGAGCCGGGTATAGCGATCACGTTGTCGGATGTCAGCGGACCCGAGCCACGGACCCTCTTCAAGGTCGATGCGGCGCAGGGCGATCTGTTCGACGCGCGGCTGGCCCGGGCGGCACGGATCCTCGGCACCGGATTTGCGGAAAACGCGGTCGCCGTAGACGCGGAGCGGGATGGTATCCGGCTGCAGGGCCATGCCGGCCTGCCCACATTCTCTCGCGGGGCAGCGGTGGCGCAGTATGTCACGGTCAACGGCCGCCCGGTGCGCGACAAGCTGCTGAACGGTGCGCTGAGGGCTGCCTATTCCGATTTCCTCAGCCGCGACCGCCACCCGGTGGCGGTTCTGCATCTGACCTGCCCGGCCGAGCGGGTGGATGTGAATGTCCATCCGGCCAAGGCCGAGGTGCGGTTTCGCGAGCCAGGCGTGGTCTGCGGACTGATCATATCGGCGATCCGCCACGCGCTTGCCGAGGCAGGGCATCGTGCCACATCAACCATAACGGACGCTGCCCTTGGCGCGTTTCGTCCCGAAACCCCAGCGCCGCCGTCCCATCACGGCCGGTACACTGTCCAACGTCCCTCGGATAGGGCCGTGCAGGCGGCGCTGGTGGCCCAAGCGCCAGCCGAGTTCGGCGATGTCCCTGCCGGGTTCGCCGAAACAGTAGCCAGCGGTTGGTGTTCGACAAAGGTTGAAGAGCCGGTGTCCGAGGGCGTCCTGGATCTGCCACTGGGAACGGCTCGGGCTCAGATCCACGAAAACTACATTGTTGCGCAAACATCGGATGGCATGGTGCTGGTGGATCAGCACGCGGCGCATGAGCGGCTGGTCTACCAAAGGCTGAAGGCCCAGATGGATGCGTGCGGCGTTGCGCGGCAGGCCCTTCTGATACCAGAGATTGTCGAACTGGGCACCGATGCGCCGCGGGTTCTGGAACAGGCCGAGGTTTTGGCAAGCCTGGGTCTGGTGATCGAGCCCTTCGGCCCGGGTGCCGTTGCGGTGCGCGAGGTTCCAGCAGTGCTTGGCCAGCCTGATCCCGCAGCGCTATTGCGCGACATAGCCGACGAAATTTCAGATCTTGGCACCGCAGACGGTTTGCGCGCGCATTTGGATGCTGTGCTCAGCCGCGTTGCGTGCCACGGCTCGGTCAGGTCGGGGCGCCGGATGAATGCTGAGGAAATGAATGCCCTGCTTCGGGAAATGGAGGGAACTCCCCACTCGAGCACATGCAACCATGGCCGCCCGACCTGGGTGAAGCTGGATCTGTCAGACATCGAGAAACTTTTCGGGCGGCGCTGATGTCCGATACCGGATGGACGCTTAGCCTTGATGGCCCGGTGCCGGTACTGGCGGCGGCGGGACTGCTGTTCGCTGCAGTTCTTCTGCTCCTGCTGATCTGGTCCGTCAGGGCGGCGCGCCGGTCTGCCGCCGCGGCAGAGCCTTTGGCGGCGCATATCGGTGCGCTTGGCGAGGCGGTCAAGGGACTGGACAGCGGGCAACACCAGTTGGCGGGCGGGCTGAAAATGGTGTCAGAGCACCAGGCATCGGCGCAGGCGCGCATCATGGAGTCCGTCGAGCGTCGGCTGGAAGAAGTGCAGCGCGCGATGGGCGAGAGCCTGCACGGGACGGCCACCCGGACAGCGCGCTCGCTTGGCGAATTGCAGCAGCGGCTGGAGGCGATCGACAAGGCGCAGACCAAGATCGAGAAGCTTTCCGGGGATGTTCTGTCCTTGCAGGACATCCTGGCCAACAAGCAGACACGTGGAGCGTTTGGCGAAATACAGCTGAACGACATTCTTGCCAAAGCTCTGCCGCCTGACGCCTACACGCTGCAATTCACATTGCAGAACAACAAGCGGGCGGATTGCTTGATCCATCTGCCGCAGCCCCCCGGCGCTATCGTGATTGATGCGAAGTTTCCGCTGGAGCCATATGAAGCCCTTCAGTCAGCCTCGACAGAGGCAGAGAAGAAGGACGCAGCGCGCGCCTTTCGCGCAATGGTTCTGCACCATGTCAAAGCGATCGCGGAAAAGTACATCGTCGAGGAACAGACCGCTGACAGCGCGCTGATGTTCCTGCCTTCAGAGGCGGTCTATGCCGAACTGCACGCGAATTTCGGCGAAGTGGTACGGCAGAGTTTCGAGCACCGGGTCTGGATTGTATCGCCAACCACGTTGATGGCCACGCTGAATACGATGCGCGCGATTCTGAAGGATGCCCGGATGCGCGAGCAGGCAGGCGCGATCCGCCGGGAGCTGTCGCTTCTCTACAAGGATGTCGAGCGGCTGAGCGGGCGGGTCGAGAACCTGGATCGTCATTTCGGGCAGGCTGCCAGGGACGTCGAGGAAATAAAGATATCCGCCGCGAAGGCCGGTCACCGGGCGCACCGCCTGGAATCTTTCGAGTTTGACACACCGGTCGAGATTGATGCCGCGAGCACCGGACATCTGAAGTCGGTTGATGAAGTGGTGCCCTAAGCCGAGGGACGCGTTGCGTGATGGCCTGTCCGACCGGCCAAGGCGGGCAGGACGAGAACAACAAACAGCGCTGCGGAAATCATTATCAGCGCAGTGAATTCGGCCCAGCCGACCGGCTCTCCCAAGACCAGTGCACTGGAGTAAACGCCCACGACCGGTACGGCGAGCGTCCCTATCGCTGCGACCGCCGCCGGGAAAATCCGTATGACCATCAGGAAAGCCCATTGGCAGAAAATCATCGGGAGCGCGAACAGGTATAGCAATGCGATCCAGACGTCCTGCGACAGGCCCGCAAAATCAGGCACAGGCTCGAGTATCAATGCCCCCGGCACGATCACAAATGCTGCCAGCAAGAGCTGCCAACCCGTAATCGCTGTCACCGGCGACACCCATGCAAACTTTTTGAAGAGAACAGTTCCTATGGCCCAGGTGAACGCTGCCGCCACCATGCAGAGCGCGCCGATCGGTGCCTGCTGAACCACGATCAGATCCGGTCCAATCAGGACGGCGAGGCCTGCGATCCCCAACAACAGACCGGCAATCTTGTGCCAGGTCATCCTCTCGCCCAGAACAGGGACACTGAACACCGCCACGAAAAGCGGCATGAGATAGGCAATGATCGACGCCCGCCCGGCAGGGATCAGCGACACGCCGTATCCTGTCAAGATATGCCAACCAA
>JBCCMP010000172.1:0-9893 GCA_039026295.1 Pseudomonadota bacterium
CACGGTGTTCACTGGCCGTTTGTCCGGCGGCAGCGCTTCGATCTCGTCCCCATAAAGGAAGATCGCGCCGGACGTGACGCTTTCAAAGCCTGCGATCATGCGCAGAAGGGTCGTCTTTCCGCAGCCGGACGGCCCCAGCAGCGTGAAGAACTCGTTGTCTTTTATGTCGAGGCTGACATCGTGCAGCGCGGTGAAATCGCCAAAGTCCTTTCGGACATTCTGGACAGAGACCGCGTTGGTCACGCCGGGTCTCTTTCCGGGGAGAGGTATTCAGCCGGTCCGCCGGTCCTCCGCACCATGTCTGCCGCCCCCCATTGCGCCGCGACGCCGCCGCTGCCCCCGGCACAATGGGATGAGTTTACGCTGCATTGCAACAAAAGATGTCTGGCGGGCGCTCAGGCGAAGGTCGCGACCAGCCGTTCGATCGCGGTATCGAGCGTCGCGCGAGGGCAGGCAAAGTTGAAACGCAGCCACTGTTCGCCGCCCAGGCCGAACGACGGACCGCTGTTCACAACAATGCGCGCGTCATTGTTGACCTTGTCCAGCGCCTCTTTCGGTGAAAGTCCCGTGTCCGCGAAGTTCAGCCAGGCAAGGTAGGTGGCCTCCAGTCGCATGGACCGGATCCCGGGGAGCCGCTCTGCCACAGCCTGATCAAGCCGATCGCGATTGGCCTGCAGATACGGGATGAGCGCGTCAAGCCAGGGTGCCCCGTGCTGAAAGGCAGCCGTCGCCACGATGGCCCCGAACCGGTTCGTTGCACCGAGGCCGCAAGAGGCTTTCTGGGCCGCGAACTTCGCGCGCAGATCGGGGTTCGAAATGATCGGAAACCCTGTCAAAGACGCGGCGACGTTGAATGTCTTCGTCGGTGCAACCAGCGTCACGAGCTGATCCATGATGTCTGGCGCTGCCTTCGCGGTCATATGGTGCGTGCTCTCGGAGAACACGAGATCCATGTGGATTTCGTCCGAGACGAGGATCAGGTCGTGACGTTTGCAGAAATCTGTGAGTTGGCGCAGCTCTTCGGCGTCCCAAACGCGTCCGCCCGGGTTGTGCGGCGAGCAAAGGATGACCATTCGCGCCCCTTCGGCCAGTTCTTCCAGAGCGTCGAAATCCATCTCGTACCGGCCCTGAATCTCGCGCAGCGGGCTTTCAAGCACGCGTCGCCGGGCAGCCCGGATGGTGTTGCCGAACATGTGGTAGACCGGCGAGAAGATGATGATGCCATCGCCCGGCTCGGTCATCGCCTGTATGGTCAAGCCAATACCCGCGACAAGACCATGGACCGTCGTGATCCAGTCCGCATCCGGCGTCCAGCCGTGCCTCGTGCTCAGCCAACCGATCACAGCGTCCTTCATTTCGGCCTCGTCGCCGAAATATCCATGGACGCCGTGGTCGATCAGACCCTGAACCGCCTGATTGACGGGCGGCGGTGCCCGGAAATCCATGTCCGCGACCCACATCGGGATCAGGTCGTCACCGGAAAGGCCGAACCTGGCACCCATCGCATCCCATTTTGCAGAATGCGTGCCTCTGCGGTCGATGACTTCGTCAAAGTCAAAGTCTTGAACGTCGTCGCGCATTTCCGAAGCCACTCCTGTGAGAAAGATGATCTGCGGCCAAGTGTTACGGTCCACATCGTGGCGCGTCCATCAAAAGTGACTGCGGCGGCCCCGGTTGAGGTTTTTCGGCGGACCAATCGAGCGTGATGTCCCGGGTTCAGGTGCTCGGGGTGCGGGCCACGGACCGACATCCTATTGCGACGACCGCGCATGCTTGCTTGCGCGAGCCTGTCTTGCGGCCGGCCTCCAGCGGCGGTTTGGCCGCGCCGAATGTTCGAAGGCCGATCCGCGGTGTCATGGACGTTCGGGCGTTATTGCTTGGTGCGCCGGGGCATGGACGTGGACATGGACGTGGCAGCTATACCATTCCAAACCGATGGCAATGGGCAGGGCGAACGGGGTGCTTCATCCGCGTTCGCTGTCCAGCATTTGCATGCCGTGGTCGTCATATCGCGCGCCTGCGACAGCCGAAACGGGGACCGCAGCTTCAATTTCTGCGATCTCGTCTGCGTCGAGCTGTATATCGAGGGCCCCGAGGGCCTCGTTGAGGTGATCGCGGCGGCGGGCACCGATCAGCGGCAGCACATCCGGCCCCTTGTGCAGCGCCCAGGCGATGGCCAGCTGCGCAGTCGTGCACCCGCGCGACCGGGCCAGCCTGGCGAGCGCTTCAGTCAGAGACAGGTTCTTCGCGAGATTGGCACCCGAAAAGCGGGGCGCCATGGTCCGAAACTCTCTGCGTCCGGCGAGTGTGTTGGCGTCGATTTGACCCGACAGAAGTCCCCGAGAGAGCACGCCATAGGCAGTGATCCCGATGCCGAGGTCGCGGCAGGCAGGCAGAACCGCGCCTTCGATCGACCGCGACATCAGAGACCATTCCTGTTGAATCCCTGTGATCGGGTGGATCTTGTGCGCGGCCTGGATTGTCGAAGAACCCGCTTCGCTGAGGCCTATATGGCGGATCCAGCCGGCCTGAACGCAATCGCCGAGCGCGCCCATCCAGTCGTCGATCGGTACGTCATGGGGCATGCGGGCGGGCTGATAGAGGTCGATATAGTCGGTTCCGAGACGGCGCAGCGATTGCGCAAGCGCGTTCTTGATCGAGGCCGGTCGCCAGTCGCCGCCCAGAAAGCCGCCCGCCGGGTCGCGCAGGACACCGAACTTGACCTGTATGAAGGCCTGATCGCGGCGGCCCTGCAACGCGCGGGCGAGCAGCATTTCATTGTGGCCCGATCCGTAGAAGTCGGCGGTATCGAACAGCGTGATCCCGGCGTCCAATGCGGCATGGATTGTCGCCAGACTTTCCGTTTCATCCGCCGGGCCATAGAAATCGGACATTCCCATCAGGCCGAGACCCAGGGGGAATTGCGGCGGTGTATCATTGCCAAGGTGGCGGACGTTTTCTGTCATGCCTTGTCTCCGGCGGCTTGGACGGCCGTTTCTGTCGGCCGCCCGGATACTCGACTAGCGGGTCACGTAGCCGCCATTGATGAACAGCGTCTGGCCGTTCGTCCATGCCCCCGCTTCGCTGGCCAGGTTGGCCACGACCGGAACGATGTCGGCTTCGTTGCCCAGCCGTCCGGACGGTGCCAGCGACGCCGCGTAGGTTGCAGTCTGGGGCGTCTCGGCGGCGTGGAAGAAGCTGTTGTCCAGCGGGCCGGGCGCGACATTGTTCACCGTGATCCCGCGTGATCCCAGTTCCCGGGCCATCATGCGGGTGAACTCCTCTACCGGTGCTTTGGTTCCCGCATAGACGGCATAGCCCGGCGCGGTTCCGGCCGTCAGGGACGTGCCGACCGCCACGATGCGGCCGCCGTCGCGCAGGCGGCGTGCGCCCTCGCGCATCGCATAGAAGGTCGTCCGGGTATTGTCGTTCAGCAGACGCTCGAAGTCGGCGTCGGTGAACGCGGCGACCGGCTTTTTGATGATCGCGCCCGCGGTGTGGATCAGGATGTCCGCGCCGCCGAATTCAGCCTCGGCCGCATCGAACAGCATGGCGGCGGTCGCGGGATCGCCGAGATCGCCCTTCCCTGTTACGCTTCGGCTGCCTGCCTCGGCCACCAGACGGGCCGTTTCCGCCGTATCGTCCGCACCGTCGGCCCGATGGTGGTGCAGCACCAGATTCGCGCCCATCGTCGCGAGCTGAACTGCATAGGCCCGGCCCTGGTTGCGGCGGGCACCGGTGACGACGGCGGTCTTGCCTGCCAGCGGTTTGGGGGAAGTTTGGGCGGTTGCTGCGCCAGCGGCGGCAATGGCAGCGCCTGCGGTTGCAATCCCGGTCAGGGCCAATCGGCGGGAAATCTCGGTCATCGTCTCTTCCTTCGGCTTTCAATTCGGATGCGGTTGAAGGCGGTTTTCCTTTCGGCTGGCAGCTTCAAGTGGCTGACCAGCCGATAAATCAAGAGTACCAATCAATCAGATTGCTTGAACTGCGAAAAAATTGGTATTTTCCATCAAAAAATTAGATGAAAGAGATTGGGCATGCTGGAACGTGTCACGCTGGATCAACTGAGAATGCTGGTGACGATTGCGGATGCGGGAAGTTTCACCGCCGCCGCGAAAGAGCTTGATCGTGCTCAGTCGGCCGTCAGCCACGCCATCGCCGGGTTGGAGTTGGACATTGGTGTGGCGTTGTTCGACCGCGCTACGCGCAAACCGAAAATCACCTCGGCCGGGCGTGCCGTGTTGGCCGAGGCGCGGACAATCCTGGGCCGTGTCGATCATCTGAAGGCCCGGGCGCGCGCGATCTCTGCCGGGTTGGAGGCGGAGCTTCTATTGGCCGTCAGCGTTGTCGCGCCCCGTGAAGCGCTGATCAATCTGCTGGACGCGTTCCGGACGGAGTTTCCTTCGGTCGGCTTGCGGCTGTTTGTCGAAGAGGTCGGCGGTGCCCCGCAACTGGTGATGGAGGGGATTGCCGATCTGGGTCTGGTCGGCCGGCCCAGCCTTGCCACCGGCGACTATGACGGACTGGAGGCAGTCGCCGTGGGGACGGTCGATATTGTCGCCGTGGCCCATCCGAGCCACCCGCTGGCACTGCTGGGGCGGCCGCTATCCGAGGCGGACATGGATGATCACCGGCAACTGGTGCCGACCTCGCGGGCCCTGCCGCGCTATCCCAACCGTCTTGTGCAGGATGTCTGGGAGATCGCTGACCTTGTGGTCCGGCGGGACATGCTGCTGCGTGGTCTGGGCTGGGGCACGGTGCCACGGCACATTGCAGAGGATGCGCTGCAGCAGGGAGAACTAGTCGAACTCGACATCTCCGCGCGCCCTCAAGAGGCGATGCGCGTGCCGCTCTATGCCTGTCACCGGAAAGCCACCGCGCCGGGGCCAGCGGCCCAGTGGCTGATCGACGAGATGTCGCAGGCTTTCTCGCAATCGCCGTAGAGGAAGGCGATGCTCGTTCTCGGAACACCCCGCGGTGATAATGCGTCACATCTGAAAGCCGCTCGCAGGATGTGCGGACAATCAAGACACGTGTGCGTGCTGCATTGAGATGCAGATAGCGTCCGCGAGAACGTGCTTTACAAGTTAGATATTTTTAAAATATATTTACAAAATATCATAAAGGAGGCTCGAGTGGAGTCGTTCACACCGTCATTGGGAACAGGTTCGTACG
The DNA here is from genome assembly GCA_039026295.1 of Pseudomonadota bacterium. GTDB lineage: Bacteria > Pseudomonadota > Alphaproteobacteria > Rhodobacterales > Rhodobacteraceae > Thermohalobaculum. Next base: position 5,176 of record JBCCMP010000172.1, read on the forward strand.
GCGGGCTCGCGGAGTTCGGCACATTTGACGTGGTCGTTCTGGGTGGCGGCCCGGCCGGTATTGCCGCGGCGACGACGGCGGGCGAGGCGGGTCACAAAACGCTGTTGATCGAACGGCTGGGATTTTGCGGCGGTGCGGCTGTCTCGGGCATGTCGGGCACCATTTGCGGCCTGTTTAACACCGTAAAGGATCCGCACCTCGCACAACCTCAGCAGATCATCTTCGGCTTTGCCGAGCGCATGCGCGCAGCGCTCAAGGCCGAAGGCGGACTGACCGCCCCGCAGATCTACGGGAAGACATGGGTCACGACGCATGACTGCGCGACCTACAAGAAGGTCGCAACTGACGTGCTCCGCGATGCGGAGGTGCAGATCCTCTATCACACCGAGATGGTCGATGTGCTGGAGGCGGAGGGTGCCGTCACAGGTCTGGTCCTTCACACGCGTTCCGGGTTCACGACCGTTCGTGCGAGACGATTCATAGATTGCAGCGGAGATGCGGACATTGTGTTCCGCAGCGGCGGGCGCACGACCAAAGGCAACAACGGCGTGATCCAGAATCCGTCGATGATGTTCAAGATCGGCAATGTCGATCTTCCCCGATATCTCGAGTATTGGGGCAGCGATACGATCTCGCCGCCAAAGGTCGTTGAAAAGCTCGAAGCGCGGGACGAGCTGGTGCGCAAGAAAGTCTGGCTGTTCCCGACCGTCAATCCCGGCGAGGTCCTGGTCAACGGCACCAAGATCACGGGATTTGACGGGCGTGCGCTGGACGTGACCGATCCGGTGGACCATTCAGAGGCGGAACAGTTTTCGATCTATCAGGCCAAGGCCTTCTTCAGATTTCTGAAGGAAGAAATCCCGGGCTGCGAGGATGCCTATTTCATCGATTACGGTCAGGAAGTCGGTGTGCGCCAGACGCGGTCGATCGACGGCATGAAGAGGTTGAGCAACGAAGATGTCGTCGGCACCCGCAAATGCGATGACGCGATTGCCCGATCAAGCTGGCCAATCGAGTTGCACTACGGTGCGAAGCCGAAGACAGAATGGCTGATCGACGACTATTACGAAGTGCCGTTCGGCACCCTGGTCCCGAAGGACGGTCGGAATGTGATCGTTGCGGGCCGATGCCTGAGCGCAGAGCACGAAGCGCTGGCCAGCTGCCGGGTGACGGCACAGTGTTTTGAATACGGACGGGCTGCTGCGCTGGCCACCGATATGTCGCTCCGCGATGACATAACGTTCCAGGAAATCGAGGGCACGGCGATCTCGGCGTTGCTGAAAGGCTGAACTGGCAATGGAAGATGCAAAGGTCCAAAAGATCGAACTGATGGCTGTCGGTCCCGACGGGCCGCGGGCCACATGGTCGTCCCGGCTGGGCGAAATGTTCGAGGCCCTGGTCATCGCGCGCCTGACGCTGTCGAACGGCATCCACGCGATAGCGGGCGTCACTGTCTATACCGAGCACGAATTCGACCGCAGCGTCTTCGCCGCATCCGGGCTGATGGCACCGTTTGTCATTGGCTGCTCGATCCACGACATTCCGAAGACCTATCTGCACATGCGCAGCCGGTACGTGCCGCTGAACCACGTGGCAACCTCGCTGTTCGACATCGCGCTGCATGACGGCAAGGGCAAGACGCTGGGCCTTCCGATCTACAAGATGCTGGGCGCTGCGCAAGAGCGGGTGCACGCCTATGCGTCGAGCCCGCTGTTCGGCGACGACGATGCCTATGTTGCCTATGTTCACGAGGCGCTGGAGCAGGGCTACACGACGATCAAGATCCATCCCTATTGCGAGTTCCGGGACGACATGCGTCTGGTCAAACGACTGATGCGCGAATTCGAAGGTCAGGACATCGGCTGGATTCTGGACCCGGATGGCAACTATTCCCGCGATCAGGCTCTCCGTATCGGGCGGGTCATCGACCGCGCGGGCTGGGAGTTCTTCGAGGCACCATTGCCCGACAGCAATCTGAAGGGTTACGGCGCGCTGGCCAATGCCCTGGACATCGACGTGGTCTATGGCGGTACCACGCTGCCCGACATGCATCTGACGGAACTGGGCCTGCAACTGGGCGCATGGGACCGGGTCCGCTTCGATGCTGGCGGGATTGGCGGCTTCACGGGCGGCAACGAGGCGATGGCCATCGCGCGGGCGCACGGGGTCAAGTGTGAACTGCTGAGCTGGGGCTATACGCTGTCGCAGGCGGCTAACCTGCATCTGATGCTGGCAAACTCGAACTGCGAGTATCTTGAGCAGGCGACACCTTTCGAGAAGTATGAGTTTGCCGCCAAGACCGTGCTGCGGCCCGATGCGAACGGGTACGTGGTGCCCACCGATTTGCCGGGTCTGGGGATCGACATGGACTGGCAGGCGTTGGAGCCGTTTGTCTATGCGTCCCGCATCTTCGAATAGGGCAGACGAGGCGAAATCAGGAGCGCGAACGATCGAGCAGTCAAAACGGAAAACCAAGGCCGACATCGCGGCAGAGCAAATCGAGGCCGCAATCGTGAACTGCGAATTGGCCCCCGGCGCAGTGATTGTCGAGGCAGATCTGACAGAATGGCTGGGCCTCGGCCGGACACCGGTGCGGGAAGCGTTGGTCACGCTTGCCAATGCCAATCTTCTGCGGCTTGGCCGTGGCGGCGTCGTCATCCCGGAACTGAATGCCATGACGATGCTCAAGCTGCTCGAGTTGCGCGAGCCCATTGAGCGGCTGTGCATCGAAAAAGCGATTGATCGTAAGACGGCGGCCGACACGGTGGACTTCGCGGATTTGGTGCGGGTGTTGGGTGATGTTTCTGCCGCGGATCGTCCGGCGTTCATGGCCGTGCTGTGGGACATCCACAAGGCGCTCGCCACCGCGTCGCAGAACGAGTTCATTCACACCGCCCTGCGCACGACGCAAGGCCTGTCCCGCCGCTACTGGGGCCACTATGCGGATGAGGATCAGCAGGCACGGGCAGCGGAAATTTACGCGGGGCTGCTTCAGGCGCTCTTGGACAGCGACACACCTGCGGCGCTTGGCCAGTCTGAAGAACTGATGCGATATCTCCGGCAATTTACGCTCGGCACGATGCAGAAGATGGCGGGCGAGTAGCGAGTGCTGCGATGATCAGGCGACGGCCTGCGCTATTTGAAAGTCAGTTTGCGCCAGGATCGTGCCGGTTTCTTTCCGTATCAGAAAGGCTCATCCGCTCTCGCCGTGCATAGCTCGCCAGATCGACATCAGGTCAATAAAGACCCAGTTTTCGGCGAGTCTGTCCTGCTCTCTGCGGTAGATGTCGATGACGTTGAACGACAGCCGCTGGCCCGTCGGTGGACAGCCCATGAACGGCCCGGTCATGCGGGCAGAGAAGTTGGGCCAGCCGAAGAACCCGCCGAATTTTCCTTCAGCGATGCGGCAGACATGATTGGTGGGTGATCGGTCGCTGAACGCGGCCCGGAACGGCGCGGCGTGTTGCTGAGCATACCGCTCGATCGTGTACGTCGCCCCGATCCCTTCAGGCCCCCACCAAAGCATGTCGTCACGCCATGTTTGTGCCAGTTCCTCCTCTAGCGGCAGTCCGGATTCCCAGGTGCCCAGATCGCGGATCATGCTGTTGATCAACGCCAGCGTCGCCGCCCCGTCTTCAGGATCCTGCTTGCCTGACAGCAGGCCGCCGTGATCTGCCGGGCCGGGTTGCACCAGATGCTGGCCGGTCTGAGCGGCGAACGGGGATTGCCCGGCCTGCGCCATGAAGTGAGGGATGTCGAAGAACATCGCGGTCTCGGCGATCTTTCCCGCTTCGACGCGATTGAACTCGGCATAGCGCAGGAAGGACAGCTTCCCCGTGGGCCGAATGTCAAGCCAGGGGCGGTCGAACAGCCCCATCAGATGGCCCATGGAACAGACCCATACGGTTTGGAATCTGTCGATTTCGTTGAGCCCCGCGAAAAAGATGTCCTGCCGCCGCTGCAGGGCGGTCATCGCTGATTTGAAAGGCGTCCAGAAAACATCTGCGATGGCGAGGCCGCTCTGTTCGCCGAAGGGGGCGAATCCGCGCCAGCGATAGTCGGCGCTTACCCGGATTCTCAGGGCATCGGCAACGGTTTCCGGCTCGGCGCGGTCCAGCGCCGCGAAATGGTCCAGAACCAGCGCTTTCTCTGCCTGAAAATCCATGCGGCGATCCTTTTGCATACGTATGCAAGAATCCCCTTGCCAAACTGTCCGGCGCTTGTCTAGCGTCGCGAAAACAGACCAATGCAAGTCGCGAAGCGCGACAGAAAGACGGGGATGGCAGAAATCCAGCTGAGCAATGTTGCCAAGCGCTGGGGCGATTTCGTCGGCGTCCACAACTTCAATCTGACCATTCCTGATCAGGAGTTCCTGGTCCTGCTGGGCCCGTCCGGATGCGGCAAGACGACTACCATGCGTATGATCGCCGGGCTGGAGGACGTGACCGAGGGCGAGATCCGGATCGATGGTGCGGTGGTCAATGATCTCGACCCCAAGGACCGGGACGTCGCGATGGTCTTCCAGTCCTACGCGCTCTACCCGAACATGAACGTCTACGAGAACATTCGCTTTCCCCTGAAGGTCCGCAAGGTTGATCCCGCAACGCATGACGACCGGGTGCGCCGGGCATCAGGCATGGTCGAGTTGGACGACTTCCTGCACCGAAAACCGGCGGAGCTGTCCGGCGGCCAGCGCCAGCGGGTCGCGCTTGCCCGGG
>JBCCMP010000173.1:0-9858 GCA_039026295.1 Pseudomonadota bacterium
ACGTTCTTCCAGTTCGATTTGATGTCATAGGTCAGCCGGTGTCCGAAGGTAAGTTGGCTGACATCGGGCGCCCAGTGCAGGATCTCGGCGGCAAGATCGCCGGATTGTTCTGCCAGCGGAGCCGCTTCCGGGTCTAGGTTGACGTAGATGAAGCCGCAGAATTCTTCGACCTGTACCGCATCCAGGCAGATGTCTTGGGTGCTGAACGCTTCCAGGTTCTCTGTCTCCGGCGCACGGCGAAGCTGGCCCGTCAGATCATAGACCCATGCGTGATAGGGGCACATCATGCGCGTTGTCCGGCCCTCCCCTTGAAGCAATTCATGCGCACGGTGTTTGCAGACGTTGTAGAACGCACGCAGTATACCGTCGCGATCACGCACCACCGCTATCGGACGACCGGCAATTACAATCGTGCGATATGAGCCGGGCAGACGGAGTTTTTCCACATGGCACACCCACTGCCATGTTCGCGCGAAGATCGCGTCAAGATCATGGCGGAACCACTTGTCCTGCGTGTAGGCGTCTGCCGAGAGGGATAGCGACCGCGAAGCATCGGGATGATATCCACGTCGTATCTGCGCCAGATCAGCTTGCGAAAGCGTGATCGTCATGACCACCTCCATAGCTTGCAGGTCCGAAGATGATTTCGCGATTGAAGTCGCCCCGCTTTTCATTTTTCGCCAGATGGATGTCGAAAATGGACATCAATCCTTTACTGGCCGATGCATCGGCCAAGCGCGAAATTCGAAAGGTATGCGCCCCTCGGTCCGGTCCTCTCCCGGCGGCAGGCCAAATCTCCGGCGATAGGCTCGGCTGAACGTGACCTGACTGCGAAAGCCCGAAGCAAAGGCGACTTCCGTCAGTGGGATCGCGGTCTGGGTCACCAGCCCCCTGGCCCTGTCAAGCCGGATGTCGCGATAATAGAGCGCTGTCGTCTTGCATAGATGCCGTGCGAACAGCCTGTTCAACTGACGTTGCGAAACTCCGGCCGCTTGGCTGATCTCGGGAATAGAGAAAGGTGTTTCGAGATTCGCCTCCATCAGACGGATCGCGGTCCGGACGACGCCAGGAACAGTCCCGCCCAGCGGTTCGGTCAATGGTGGCAGTTGGGAAGCGCCCAAACCGCGTATTGTCGGATGAAAGATATAGCGTGACGCTGCATTTGCGACCGTCTCGTTCATGCAGCTTCGTATGATATGCAGGGCAAGATCCGCCGACGCCTCTCCACCGCAACAGGTCAGGCGACCGTCATCATCGACGAACAGATCCTCTGAAACGGTGATGTCCGGATAAAGTTCAGAGAACGCGTCTATATGCTCGTAGTGAACAGTTGCGCGGCGACCTGCCAATAACCCCGCATCTGCCATGATGAAGGCCCCAGTATCCAAGGCACAGAGCTTTGCACCCCTGGACGCGGCGCGGTGCAGTCGAGCATGCAGCGAAGCCGTCGAATATCGCTCTGGCGTCCAGCTCGATGATATGACGACCAGATCTGGCTTTCCCGTATCATCCAACGGCACTGCGCTGACCGAGAGGCCATTGCTCGCAGTCACCTCGCCGCCGATCGTCGCTGCAATGTGCCATCTGAAGAGAGCTTTTCCCTCCAAATAGTTCGCCGCGCGAAAGGGATCGATGAACGCAGTGGTCGCCGCCAGATTGAAGTCGGGCGTGACGATAATCAGGATCTCGAATGGCGGTTTGGCCTGGGTGCTCATGTCGAAAATCTTGCCACGATTTTCGTGGACGGCGTCAAGTCGATCGGAAGATCGGCGGCACTCAACGCGTTGCGTACTGCCGGATCATGTGCCCGCCGTCTACGTCGAGCACGATTCCGGTGGTATATTCGTTTGCCATCAGGAAAAGAGCGGCTTCTGCGATTTCTCCGACCTCGCCGACGCGCCCAGCGGGCAGTGAATCGCCAGTCGAGTTGTACATTGCCTCGCGTCTGTCATCGTCCATTTTTGAATACGCGTCTGACCGGACCATGCCTGGGGACAGACAATTGACCCGCAGTCTGGGCCCCAGTTCGAGGGCGAGGCCTTTTGCGAGCGCTTCGACAGCGCCGTTCACAGCGCCGAGGCCAGAGCAGTTCATTCCTGGCCTGCGCGACAGAACGCCAGAGAAGAAGATTATCGATCCGCCTGTTCGCAGCTTGGGCAAAGCTGCCTTGGCCGTCTGGTAGGGGCCGAAAAATTTTGCGTCAAACATCGCCCTGAGCGGTTCAAGATCGAGCTCGGCAAATGGGCCATGTGCGGCGCTGGAGGCTGAGATGACAAGATGATCCAGCTCAGGCAACGCATTAGCCCATTTCCTTAAGCTTGCGGGATCAGTCATGTCGACCGGCTGCGCTTTGCCACTGCCCATCTCTGCGACGGTTGCGTCCAGCTTGTCTTTAGACCGGCTTGAAACGATGACTTCAGCCCCGGCAGCGGCGGCTGCAATCGCCGTCGCCTTTCCAATCCCTGATCCGCCGCCAACGACCGCGACTGTTTTCTTGGTGAACATGTCTCTTTCTCCGTTCAATGATGGCTGAACCTGAGGCGGCATCGGGCTTTGTGGCTTGTCGATGACAAGCTGCGTCACTGGCGCCCGTTCAACCGACAAGGTTGTCTCTGTTCCTTTCGGATTTTCCGCTCCAGCGACCGTGATCCGGCAGCGGCACCGCTTGCGTTTCTTCGTGCAATCTTGATACGGCAGGCATGAGTGAAGCAAAAACGAATTAGCCTAATGACAGAATTCAGCAATATAGAACTCAGGAGGTTGGATCTGACGCTTCTGCTGGTGTTCCTGGGACTTCTTCGTCGCCGCAAGGCCCGTCTGGTCGCAGAGGATCTGGGCCTTACGCAATCGGCAATCAGTCAGGCCTTGGGGCGCCTACGCGACATTTTCGGTGACGAGCTCTTCTTGCGCCGCCCACATGGCGTCGAGCCAACAGCCATTGCTTTGGCGCTTGAGGCGCCGGTCGCGTCGGCGGTCGAGGCGCTGCGCACGGCGTTGCGGGAGACGCGGACGTTCAACCCCGAAGAGGCCAAGGGTTTAGTGCGACTTGCAGCTTTGGATGCAGAGCAAGCGGCGCTGCTGCCACCGCTTGCGGCGCAATTGCGCAGAAAGGCACCGAGCCTATTCATGTCGGTCCTCGCCCTCGGGCGCAGCGATGCCGTGCAGGCCCTGGAGGACGGCCGCGTCGATATGGCTGTCGGCTTTCTGCCTGATGCAACCGACCCAATCCATGGAGAACGGCTATACGAAGAATCATTTCTGGTCGCGGGGATGCCGGACGTTCTGCCCGATGCACCGGCCATTTCGCTCGACGCCTATTGTAGGGCAGAGCACATCCTCGTTTCACCGCGTGGCGATGTCAGCGGCATGGTCGATCAAAGGCTGGAAGATCTTGGCCGGTTTCGCACAGTCACGCTTGCGCTCCCTGCGTTCCTTCCGGCGCTGGCTGCAGCGGCGCAAACCGGGGCATTGGTGACGATGCCAGCCCGGATCGTTGCAAGTTTCGCATCGGCGTTCGGACTTCGCCCGGTAAAGCCGCCACTTGCGCTGCCGACATTCGAAATATCGGTCTATTGGCATCGCCGGAATGAACGCGATCCGCAGAACCAATGGCTGCGGGGTCAGGTCAAGGACCTGTTCGTGGCCGACGGCGGCACCGCTGGAACCACTGTCCGGAATTGAATAGGCTTTCTCTAAGCGATCAGCAGGGAGAGCCCGATGCCCGACGATCAGACTGACCTGACCTCTGTCTCCGCAGGCGGCGCGCTTTTCGGCAAGCTCAAGGCCCTCGGTGTCGATCATGTGTTCGCCAACTCGGGCACGGATTTCCCACCGATCATCGAAGGCCTGATCGAAGCGCGCGACAAGGGCGTGGACTTGCCACAGGCAATCACTGTTCCGCACGAACATGTCGCAATCGGCATGGCACATGGATATTTCCAGATCACCGGCCGAATGCAGGCGGTCATGCTGCACACGAATGTCGGCCTGGCGAACGGCGCAACCGGAGCAATCAACGCGGCCTGCGATCAGGTTCCTGTCTTCCTGATGTCCGGCCGGACCCCTGTAGTCGAGAGTGGCCGCTTCGGCGGGCGCACCGTGCCGATAGGATGGGGTCAGGAAATGTTCGACCAAACAGCTTTGGTCCGCGAGGCCTGCAAATGGGACTACGAGCTTCGTTTCCCGGAACAGGTGCCAGAGCTTCTGGATCGTGGCTGGGCCGTCGCCAATTCGACGCCACAGGGACCTGTCTATCTCAGTCTGCCGCGGGAAGTTCTGTGTGATCCGTGCCCCGCTGATCAGATCAATACGCCGCCGCGTATGGCACCCGTTCGAACCGCACCAGATCCTGCAGCGTTGGCAGAGGCCGCCAGACTTTTGGCAGGGGCAGAAAGGCCACTGATTATCGCTCAACGCGGCGCAGGATCCGCCGAGGCTTTCGCGCAACTGACGGCGATGGTGGAGGAATGGGCAATCCCGGTCTCGCACTACTGGGCCAACCAGATCGCTATCCCGATGTCGTCCCCGATGCATGTCGAATGGATGCCGGACGAGTTGCTGGCCGAGGCGGACGTCGTCCTTGTGCTCAACTCATTGGCACCTTGGTGGCCGGAGAAGGCGGCACCGTCATCGGACGCCAAGATCATTCACGCCGGGCCTGATCCGTTGTTCGCCCGATCGACGCCCGTCCGCAACTTCCGGGCCGACGTCTCACTTGCAGGAGATCTGGCCGTAGTCATACCTGCGCTCTGCGAGGCGCTGGCGTCGCGCACGCCAGCCGCCACATGCGAGCGCCGCCGGAACGAATTCGCGAGGAGGGCCGCCAACAACAGCGATGCCGTCATCAAGGCCGCAGAGGCGGGTTGTAACAGTCCGATGACCAAAGAATGGGTCAGTCTCTGTCTCGGCAATGCGATCCGCGCACAGAACCAAAAGGCAACGGTGTTTCACGAGCTTGGTTGTCCTCTGCCGCCCCTGATGCTGGAGGATCATCTCTCGTATTTCCAGGAACCGCACTCTGGTGGACTTGGCTGGGGCCTGCCTGCCGCACTGGGTGCTCAGTTGACGGATCGCGAACGTCTGGTCTTCGCGACCATGGGTGATGGATCATACATGTTCGCCAACCCTACCGCGTGCCATCAGGTGGCCGAAGCGCTGGAGTTGCCTGTGATCACGCTGGTCCTGAACAATGAGGAATGGGGGGCAGTGCGCCATTCGGTCGAAGGGCTTTACAAAGGCGGCCGCGCTTCGCGCTCAAATGACGTGCCGTTGACCTCGCTTCGCCCCAGCCCGGACTTTGCCATGACGGCCGAGGCAAGCCGCGCCCATGCCGAAACTGTCACCGACGGCGCTGAACTACCAGCCGCCTTAGAGCGCGCGATAGAGGTCGCCACGAAAGAGAAACGGCAGGTTCTCTTGAACATCGCGATTGCGAGGAGCAGCCCGGCTTAAGACTGCTGAAGACCAAATGTCAGCCGTCGACCAGATCGCGGACTGTTTGCCAGACCAGTTCCGGATGCGATCCATGCGCGTAGTGCCCGGCACCATCCAGCACCCGGACAGACGCGCCCGGCGTTGCCGCCGCCAGCGATCTAGCTTCATCCAGCGATGTCATGGCACAGTCAGAGCCATGGACGAAGTCGACCGGAATCGTAAGGGCAGGCAACGCCTCTGCCCATTTTTCCGAGACCACGGCATGGAAGTCATCTGCAATGCCGACAGGTGAATCGCGAAGAAGATCCAGCATCCATTTGTAGACCGGGCCTGCACCCACCCGACCCTCCAATGCGTCCTGATCGGCCTTGCAATCGCCCACAATCCGCATGGTGCTGGTACGCATGGTCTTGATGCTTTTGTTGAAGGTCCGGAACTGCCAGGACAGGAACCTGAACATCGACGGTCTTGCGATGAGACTGCGCAATCCCCCATGGAACCGTTGAGAGAAGGTCTGGCTGACCGTATCGCCCGGGGCTGTGTTGATGCAGTAGATGATCAAGCGGTTGACCAAATCCGGCCGTCTCGCTGCAAGCAGCACGGCCACCGGATTACCGATCATCTCCCCCATTACCGTGATGGGACCTTTCCAGCAGTCTTCGACATATTGGATGAGATCAGCAATGGATTGCTCGACGGCGTTCTCGTCACGGTAAAGGTTGGTACCGGACCGCTCGTCCAGATATCCGGCGCGGATCGGGATCAGCAGACGGATGTTGTGCTCTTCAAGATGTCTCGGCGCATTGATTGGCGCGAACGGGAACATGAAGCCATGCACCATCAGCACCGGTGTTCCACCGGCAGGTCCGGCTTCGAAAAATCGCAGCAATCGGCCGTTTCGAAGTCTCTGCACTGAAATTCGAACGTCTTGCGGGAAATGCGCCGCAGCAAAACTTTCGGCCAGGTGCAGAAAGTTGCTCTCGCCTTCGCTCATGTAAACCAGGTGTACCAGTTGCCCGACCAGCAGGCGTGCGAGATCCGCCTGACCGGTGCATTCCAGTTTGCCGATGGCGGCCTTTATCTGGATACGCTTGGTCTCGACGCTGACATTGTCAGCTTCTGCCGCGTCGCGCAGATTTTTGCCGCTTAGGAACTGGAAGCAGACCCGTTTCTCTGCCTGCGTCAGCGCAGCAGATGCATTGAACTGATCCACCAGCTGGCTGAACAGTTCTTGCGTGATCGAGAGCCCGCGCAGAAGTGTCTTCGGCACGCGGTCCCGGCTGGGCGGAGTGTATGGGATGAACCAGAACATGTGATCTTCGTTCGGCAGAGAGTCGATCAGGCCAGGCCTCAACTCAAGCTTCCGTGCCCGATCCGCCATGAGGCGCAGCACCGGGTCGTCATCGGGTGCATTGAATATGCGCGAAGACTGCTCACCCAACAGCGCGACGCCGCCACGCTGGAACCGGCCATCGAAATCGAACTCAGCCCATTTTATGGTGCCGGAGAGATTGCCTCCGCCCTCCAGATAGCTGCCAAGGCTCGCTTGACGCGCCTGGATCGCCGTTTCGTCCGGCAAAAGCGAAAACACGCTTTCCAGACTGAACTCCAGACCGATCGCCTTCTCGATCTCTGAATGCTCCACAGGCCGGGTCGCTCCTGTATCAAGATCGTCAATCAACCCCGGCATGATGTTCACGCAGAGCACCAAATGGAAGTCATTTCACGCCCCCAATCGTGCACTTGCCCCATGAATGGCGTGCTGGAGAAGCGGCCTACAACCCTTGGATGTTTGTCGCCAATCTGAGGGCGCTGAAAGGTTGCTAATCGTTCCCTCATCCGTCGAACATCTTCCGTTCCAGAAGAGTTGTGCTTAGTGTGCGGCGCAGCAAAGCTGTCGCGATGCTGCACGCCGGGGATGGCGATGGGGGAGCAGATGAATATCAACGATTTACAACGGGATGCGAAACCCGTGTTCCTGATTTCAGCGCCTGACGAAGCTGCCGGGCGGTTGGAAGCGCATACGCTAGCCGCATTGACGCCAAAGGGCGGTATCAGGAAAGAGCTGAGAGATATAAGTGCGCGCCACGGCGCACCAGTCAGGCATCGAGCGCATGCCGATGCAGCCCTTGAACGTACGGAAAGTCTGGAAGGTCTCCTGCGCCATCTTAAGTGTGGCACGATTATCCATGACCCGACCGAAGTTTTCGGGCGGTCGAAGTGCCTCGTCGCGTTTGCCAACGCCCTGCGCGCCGCCGAAGGCACCGCGGTGCATGGCGTCTACTGGTGCGGTGACTGGCGCACAGTGTTTGTCGTGCTGTCGGCTGCGTCGTTTGTCCGCGGCGAGAAGATCAACATCGACCGGCTTGCGGTAACAGAGAAATCGATCAAGGCTACTTTCTTTGATGCGTGCGGAGAGGCGGGGCTCGGCTACGTCGAAGCGGTCCGGGTCACCTTCGCAGCCCCGCCGGTCGCGGTAACGCCAGTCGACTGTCGGTCCGAAAAGCCCGGCTCGAAGATCGTGCGGAAGGTCAGCAAACGCCTCGGCGTCTCTGTCCTTGGTGCCGCTCTCGGGCTAGGCGGGGCGGCGCAGGCAGAGGAATCGAAGCCCGCGGTGTCTGACGTCAACGGCTCGCTCTCGATCATGGGCGGGGCGTTCAACGCGAACTCTCAGCAAACGGCGGTGCCCGGGTCTGTTGTCAATGTCGGTGACACCGAACAGGGTCTGGTGGCCGTCGTCGGCTCGATCACAGTGCCGCTTGGCCATGAATTCGGCGCTCAGGTTGATGCCGCAGGTGGCTTCACGCGCGGCAACCCCATCTACGGCGCGGGCCTCCACGTGTTCTGGCGTGACCCTGACATCGGCCTTGCAGGTCTGACTGCGGCCTACGCAGGAACCGAACAGGAAGTTCCGTTCTTCAACGGCGTTTCAGTCGTGACGCGAGACACGCAACGCAATATTGGCCGGGTCGGGCTGGAAGGCGAGCTCTATCTCGGCCAGTTTTCGATCCTTGCGCATGGCGGGTACCAGTTCGGCGACGGCGAAGACGACGTCTATGCGCGCCTGAATCTGGGTTATTATCCGCTGGACGATGTGATGCTGCGCCTCGGTGCTGAATACATGCCTGGCGTCGGCATGGCAGGAGAGGCCGGAATCGAATATTCGCAGCCCTTCACAGACTCCATCGCGATGTCATTCTATGCCGACGTGTCGGTCCACAGCCATGATAACTATCGGGCTCTTGGCGGCATACGCTTCTACTTCGGGAGCGACAAATCGTTGATCAGGCGCCATCGCGAGGATGATCCGCGACCGGATGGTTTCATTGCTGGTCTCGCCAATGGTGCTCAACTGGAAAGCTATTTCGGGGGCGCGACCTCTGGTACCTCCAGTTCGGCACCGCCGCCCGACCCGTATATTGGGTACGGTAGGTTCTGATCAGTGGTTTGAAACGGGTCGTCTTCGCCTGGCAGCTCGGGGCCGGGCTGGGGCATGCGATGCCGCTGGCAGGTCTCGCCCAGGCGATGGTGGTCCGGGACAAAAAGATCGATCCGGTCTTCTGTTTCTGCGATCCGGCGCGCGGCCGGGTCGCAGTAAGGCAAGACTGGCCGGTTCTTCCGTCACCGCAGACAACAACGGACATTCACGCCTCGTCACGTGCACCATCGTACATCCAAACGCTGGCGGCGCTCGGCTTTGGGGAGCCTGAGGCGCTCGCGCCAAGTCTCGATTGCTGGGATGACATCTTTCGGGTGACAGGCGCCGAAGCACTGGTAGCTGACCATGCGCCGACTGCATTGGCCGCAGCGCATGGGCGGCTACCGTCTGTTGCCATGGGAAGCGGCTTCACACTGCCGCCGTCACAGACGCCCGAGTTTCCCTCTCTCCGCGATGACCGGCCGCCACCGACGTTGCACAACCGGTTCCTGTCCGCAGTCAATCACGTCTTTGCCGAACGTGACGTGCCGCGGCTGGACAGTCTGCCAGCCCTTCTGAAGGCCGATTTGCGGGGGTTTCTCAGCCTGCCGCACCTTGATCCTTACGCGCTGTTCAGGGATGACCAACCGCTCGGCGTTGCGGGAAAGCGTCTTTCTCCAACCCCCGAAGATCCTGACGGTCCGATATTCCTCTACACCCGATCGGATGAAACCAAGCTCGACGCTGTCGTGGACGGATTGCTGGCAACCGGCCGCCCGATCGAAGCATTCATTCTGGGTGGAGCGACCCCGGCGGCCGCGCTCTTGGAGCAGGCAGGAGCAACTGTTCACCGGTCGCCGCCCGCGCTTGACGAACTTTTGCCAAGGGCGTCGATGGTCGTATCCCATGGTGGTGCTGGGCTTACTGGCAAAGCCCTGTGCGTGGGGCGCAAACAGCTTATCCTGCCGATTCATCTGGAATCGGAAATCACCGGCCTCCGGATCGAA
>JBCCMP010000174.1:0-9851 GCA_039026295.1 Pseudomonadota bacterium
CAAGCAGGTGGTGATCGCCGCCGACTTTGCAAATCACTATGTCTTCTCGCTCGCCTACCCGGATTGGGAAGTGAAGTTCGATCGCGACAAGGCCGCCGCTGCCGCGACGCGCAAACAGATCCTTGGCATGCTGGCATCAGATGGCATTCCGTTCATCGGGTACCACATGCCGTTCCCGGCCATGGGATTTGTCGAGACGGTCGGCGACAGCTTCCGCTACGTGCCGACAAGCTATCAGATGGCGGTTTAAGACTGGACGGGCGGCTTCTTGAGAGTCGGTCCTTCGGCCACCGCGCAAGCGCGTGGCGCAGCCAGATAAGAAATCGGCATCTGACCGGGCCGGAAAGCCTGGCCAGATGCCACGACAGATAAGCTAAGCCGCGAGATCCTGACCCTGCTGGTGCGCGGCAGGGCGGTGCCCGGCGCCCTGACCTGTCTTGAAATACCCAAGCGCCTCGCGCAGCGCATCCACGTCCAGTGACAGACGTTCAGCCGTATCGGCCGATTCCTGCGCGGCGTTCGAATTGCCCTGAGTTGCCTGATCCAGATTCCGGATCGCTTCGTTGATCTGGTCGGCACCGGCGCTCTGCTCGCGCGTGGCGACCGATATTTCTTCCACCAGGCTCGCGGTTCGCTCTATCTTCGGCACCAGATCGTGCAGCATCTTGCCGGCCTGGGTCGAGATATCGACGGTGCTGTTCGACAGGGTGCTTATCTCCGCCGCTGCGTCCTGGCTGCGCTCGGCCAGTTTGCGCACCTCGGATGCCACCACCGCAAAGCCGCGCCCGTGTTCCCCGGCGCGGGCCGCCTCGACCGCGGCATTCAGCGCAAGAAGATCGGTCTGACGGGCGATTTCCTGAATGATGTTGATGCGCTCTGCGATCGACTGCATGGCGGTCACGGCTTCGCTGACCGTCTCGCCCGAGGTCTTCGCCTCATGAGCTGCCTCGGCCGCGGTCCTTTCAGTCTCCGCCGCGTTGTCGGCGGACTGGCGGATGTTCGCCGACATCTGCTCGATCGCAGCAGATGCCTTGATCGTTGCCTCAGCCTGCTCGTTGACGCCCCGATTGATCGTGGCTGCGGTCGTATTCGTGACCTGGCTGCCCTGAACCACCGCTTCGGCCTTCTGGTGGGCGGTTTCGATCACGTCGCGCAGGCGCATCGCCATGGACTGGATCGCATGGCTCAACCGATCGGCGTTGCCCTGGTCGCCGCCCTGCACGTCCAGTTCGCCCGCGCTCAGGCGGTCGACAACCTGTGCGCTTTCCTCCAGCGCGGTTGCCATCCTGGCCAGCGTACGGTCCGCCTCGCCCAGTTCGTCGTTGCGGGTACTGACGGCGTGAACAGAGGTGCTGTTGCCGTCAGCGATGCTTTTCACCCGCTGCATGAACCTGCTGAGCGGGCCGATGAAAATGCGCCGCGCGACCAGGTACGAGATCAGGCAGACCACCGCCATGATCGGCAGAAAGGCGATTGCGACGGCCGTGCGCATCTCTTGAATGGGCGCATTGGCAATCTCTGCGTTCTGCTCCACGACGACCCACCAGTCGGTGCCAAAAAAGTCTACCGGCTCGGCGGACTTGTAGACCTCGAAGCCCAGCAGACCCGCGCCGACCCAGTACTCTGCTCCGCCGACTGCGGGTGCCACATCCGACGTGACGGACAGCGCTTCGTTCCCGTCCAGGGCGTCCAGATTGCTCAGCATCAGCCCGTCACCATTCGTGACATAGCTGATGTTTGCCGCGTCGCCGACATTGGCAAGAATGCTCTTCTCGATCAGGTTGTTCGGGATCTTGAAGGCAAGCACGCCTTGCCGGACGCCATCCGGACCGTCCAGCGGTGTCGCAACGAAGGCGGCGTGCCCGCCGTCGCCGGTGGCATAGGGTGCGTATTTCGAGAACGCGTAGGTACCGTGCTCGGCCGCGAGGGCCTGTTGGAAAGCGCTGCCCAGCCCGCTGTCGGAAAATTCCCCCGACACCAGGTTCGTCGCGAAGTCCGCTTCCTTGAAAACGCTGTAAATGATGTCGCCATTCGGTGCGATGAAGAACAGGTCATAGTAACCGCGCGCTTCAAGGAAGGCGCGCATGTCCGGGTGAAACTTGCCGTGCGTCTCGGAATAGGCACCGCCCGCCGATGCCTGATCCAGAAGATGGCGTTCACCGAAGGGGTGCGGGCTGTCATCCACATAGATCTTGTGGATTGCCTTCATATCGAAGCCGAAGGCCGCGATGACGTTCATGGCGATCGTGAACTGGCTCATGACGTCTTCGGACTCGAGAATGTCCGACAAATAGGCAAAGTCGCCGACGATGTTCTGGGTGTAGCGTTGCAGTTGAAGGGCCCGAATATCGGCAGCTTCTGCGACTTTGGTGCGATAGGCGTCGTAAAGACCCTGGTTGGCAACGATGCTCGTGATGATGACCGTTGCCATAGAGGCGGCAAAGGCCGCGCCGAGAACCAGACAGAGTAGTTTGTTCGAAAGTGACAGTTTCATTTCCGACTCCGCAAATGGTTTGGGGGTCGGATAACGGGATCACGTTAAAGTGGGTTGAACGGGTCGCCGGTTGCCCGGCACCGACGGCCTCAGGTCGGCTCGTCGACGCGCAGCGCCTTCTTGTCGATCTTGCCGACCGGGGTCAGCGGGATCGCATCGATGAAGTGGATGCGTTTGGGCACCTTGTAGGGGGCCATGTTCTCCCGGCAGAAACCGGTGATCGTCTCGCGCACGGCATCCTCCGGTTCCGCCGCGCTGGCGGGTCGTTCGACAAAAAGATGGACAACATCGTTGCCGGGCCGGGCCCTGTCCGGGAAACCGATGATCGCGCACTGTTCGACCTCGGGCAGGCCCATCAGCTTGTCCTCCACCTCGACCGAGAAGACCTTGAAGCCGCCGACGATCAGCATGTCCTTGGCCCGGTCACACAGGAACACGTACCCCTCTTCGTCCATGTAGCCGACATCGCCGGAATACATGTAGCGGGTGCCGTTCAACTGGCGCAGCGCCGTGTCGGTTTCGTCGGGCAGGTTGAGATAGCCCTGCATCACGTGCACCCCGGCCGAGATGATCTCTCCCGCCTCCCCCGGTGGCAGCAGGCGGTCCCGGTCTTCGACATCGGCGATACGTACGTCGGCGCCCGGCATCGGTATCCCAACCGACCCGGGCTTGTAGCGGTTGCGCGGGTGCATCAGATAGCAGGGCGAGGTTTCGGTCATCCCGAAGACATCGGCCATCTTGCCCGGCCCCATCAGGGAAATCAGACGGTCCCGCGTGGCCCCTGACATCGGCGCTGCGCCGGTCTTGATCACGTGCAGACCGGAATAGTCGACATTGGCCGCCTCGGGCTCGCCCAGCAGCATCTCGTAGAAGGCCGGGACGGCCGCCATCCGGGTCGGCGGGTGGGCCTTCAGAAGATCCACGAAATGCGCCGCGTCACGGGGATTGGGTGTCAGGAAGAACAGCCCGCCGGTGCGCATCGCGCACAGCGCGAAGGTCAGCCCGGCAATGTGAAACATCGGGAAGGTCGAGGCGAGGACCTCTTTGCCCGCAATGTATTCAGGGTCTGCCGCGCTCGCCTGCATGAAGTTGTGCATCAACTGGCGCACGCCCAGCATCGCCCCCTTGGGCCGTCCGGTGGTGCCGCCGGTGTACTGGATCATGAAGACATCGTCGGGCCCGACCGGGGTCTGCCCGACCGCGCCGTCATTGTCCGTGACCTCGAGATAGCGGTGCACGGGCCGGTCGCCGATGGGGATAAGCTCGAAGTCCGGCGCATCCAGATGGTCCCGCGGCCCGGTCTGGATGACGAACTCCAGGCAGGCCGGAACATCGGCCATCTTCGCCAGGGACGGGGACAGGTCCGACAGGCTGAGCACGGCCTTCATGCCCGCATCATTGATTTGATAGGCCGCCTCCGGCGGGGCCAGCAGCGGTGACAGGCCGGACCCGATGGCACCCAGCCGGCTCAGCGCCGCCAGCGCCACCATGTATTGCGGGATATTGGGCATGTGCAGCCCGACCACGTCGCCCTTGCCGATGCCCAGGCCCGCCAGCCCCTTGGCCAGTTTGCCTGTGGCGGCCTCAAGATCCGCGAACGAATAGGTCCGCGGTCCGAAGGCCATGGCCAGCGCGTCCGGGATCTCTTGCGCGTGACGCGCGATGTGGGCCGCCAGCGGCGTGTCATCATAAGGCGGCTCGGAGATGCCAAGTTCGGCATAAACCCCCGACCAGTCCGGCTGCGCGGTCGCTGGAGCATCGGTCATCTGTCGCCCTCCCGTTGTATTTTCCTTTCGGTCGCATCTGGGGGAAGGGGCGTCAAGTGGCCTGACATCTTCCTCGTCGTCTCCGCGCGAGCAACCGTGACCTGAGGCCCGGCCTACCGACGGGCTCCTGGTTTTGCGGATGCATTGCAGCCTGATTTCGAGACCGGGCAGCCGTTGTGGAAAAAGCTACGTCCGCAATGAGTTCCAGCGGAATGCGGCGCATCGGATCAGGGTGCCGGGTTACCCGGTCCGCGAAGGGCATTTTGCCCGGTTCTGCGGGGCGCTTTTCGCTCCTTTCCGACGGCCTTACGCCGAACCCTGCGAGGCGGAAGAAGCTTGCGGGGAGCCTGAAGTCTCGCCGGACATGAAAACCCGTCAATGTATCCGGTGGCGGCCACCTGTGTATAATTTCGAAGTCGCGATCCGACGGGCAAGATCTCCTCTGATTTGCAAGATCTTCTCTGATTTGATCCTCTCGAAGACCTTATCAAGGACCGCATTCGCGTAGCAGTTTCCTTTGTCACTCGTGGCGAATGATAGGCCATGCTGTTTGAGCTTGGCGCGGCAATCGATCGAGCAACACTGACTGTTGTGACCCGGCTGATGGATGAGACCACGAGTTGGGCCACGGCTTGCGATGCCGCGGCGACGAGAGATCAGAGCCAGGTTCTTCTTCAGACGACCACTGGTGGCCCAGCCGTCGATGCGCCGCGAACACTGGTCGACGATCAGCGCTGGTCCGAGCCAACCTTGGTCTGTCCGGAAGAAGGAAACATCCCTTGCACGGGGGCGCATCAGGCAGGCCAACTGCCATAACAGGGGTCGCCCCACGTCTGGTCCTTGCTATGACCCGGAATGCCCTGATCGAGGCAGGTTCCGATCATTATCGTGAAACATGATCGCCTGTCGGTTGACCGCTTGGACAAATTTAATCCAGTCTGTCGGTGTTCGCGGGGCAAGAACGCCGTCCGCACACCGATGGGGGTTCTCGATGACGAGCCGAACAGATGACTTAGCGATCTACATGAAACGCAGTTGGGATCAGGCACAGGACTTCGACCCGGCTGACCCGATGGCCGGACTCGACCGGCAGGAATTGTCCGGACCCCGGCTGGAGCGACGCACCGTATTGCGGCTGCTGGCGGCTTCGGGTGCTTTGACCGCGGCGCATTTGCTGCCATGCGCGGCACCGAAGGCGCGCGCGGCGTCAGGCGGCACGCTGCGGGCGGGCTGGTCCGGCGTTGGCGAACTGCGCACCATCGACCCGGCGCAGATCAATCAGGTCTTGCTGTTCCAGATCGCATCGAACGTGCTGAGCGGGCTCACGCACATCAACCCGGCCCTGCAGGCCGAGGGCGACCTGGCAATCGACTGGGAAGTCAATGCCAGCGGTACAGAATACACGTTCAACCTGCGCGAGGGCGTGACCTTCCACAACGGCGATGCCTTCACCGCAGACGATGTGATCTACACCTACCAGCGGTCCAAGGATCCGGGGAAATCGATCCATTCACGGGTGCTTGCCAACGTCGCGGAGGTCGAGAAACTCGGCAACCACAAGGTCAAGATCGTCCTCGCCGCACCGCAGGCCAGCTTGCTCGTCAAAACACTCGAACGCTCCTCGGGCCGGGCCATGACAATTGTCTCGCGCGGAGCCATCGACAGCATGGGCCTGTCGGACTACGGCCTGAAAGCGGTCGGAACCGGTCCGTTCAAGGTCACAGATCACCAGCTTGGCCAGTCGATGACGCTGGAGCGCAACCAGGCCTACTGGGATCCGACCCGGCCCGGCGTCGACAAGGTCGTTATCACGCCGATCATTGACCCCGAACCATTCGCGGCCGCGATGGAAGCGGGCGACATCCAGATCTCTGGCGGCAATCCGATCCCGCCAGAACTGGTAGACCGGTTCGAGTCGAACCCTGATCTTGTCACCTCGATCATTCCGGGTCCGGGGTTCCAGGGCGTTTTCATGAACCCCTGGCGCGACCCGATGAAGGTGCCGGATTTCTCGAAACCGCTGGATGCTCTGAAGCAGGAAAAGGGCTTCATGGTGCGCATGGCGATCGCCAAGGCCATCGACCGGGATCTCTACAACAAACAGGCACAATTCGGCCGCGGCACACCGGCTTATGGAACGATCAATCCGGCGATGGGTTTCTACTATGACACGTCCATTGCCGACACGTCAGAGCAGCGCTTTGACGCCGCAGCGGCGCAGCAAATGCTTGCCGATGCCGGTTTCCCGGGCGGCGAGGGTTTCCCGGAACTGAAACTGCTCTGCACCGCCTCGACCCGGCGGGACTGTCTGGTGATCAAGAACATCCTGAAGAAGAACCTTGGGATCAACGTGGAACTGGAAGTGAAGGACTTCCCCGTTCTGATCGACGACTTCCAGACCATGAATTACGACCTGTGCCGACTGGGTTCGGGCGGTGATTTCGACCCTGACGACGGGATTGTGGACTGGATACAGACCGCCTCGAAGTTCAACGGCGCCAAGCGCAACAAGGACGAGATGCCATTCGGCTTTTTCTCGGATCCAGAGGTAGACCGGCTGGTGGCCGAGCAGTCCGTGACGGCCGACCCCGAAGCCCGCAAAGACCTGGTCCAGAGAGCCAACCAGATCAGCTCTGACAAGGTCGCGCAGGCGTTCCTGTATCACCCGCCCGATGTGATGATCTGGCGCAAAGAGGTGAACTTCCCCGATGCCAGCCGGATCCCCGGACTGGTCGATCTTGATCGGGTGACGTTGAGCTGATGACGACACCGGTGCCCCTTGGGTGCAAAGGCATGGTGCAGGCCCCTCTCCTCAGCGGAGAGGGGCCTCGCCGGAACGTCGGCTGTCCTGAATGACAGGCTATGTGATCAGGCGATCGCTGGGCGCGCTCGTGGTGATGTGGGCTGTCGCCACATTGGTTTTCTTCATGCTGCGCATTCTGCCGGGGGATCCGTTGGCAGCGATGCTGTTTGATGCGGGCGATCCACAAGCGGCAGACGAATTGCGCACCAAGTTTGGTCTGGATCAGCCGATCTACGTTCAATACTGGCGCTGGTTCACGCTGATGCTTCAGGGTGACCTGGGTGCCTCGATCTACGGAAGCCGGGTGCCGGTCAGCCAGATCCTGCTCGAGGCTGCACCACGCACGCTTTCGCTTGCCGGATTGTCCTTTCTGGTGGCCGTGATCATCGCAATTCCGGCCGGGCTGGCCTCGGCTCTGAGGCGCGGGGAGCCGGTCGATCATGGTGTGACCTTCATCGCATTCATCGGACTTTCGATGCCCGATTTCTGGCTGGGTATTCTGCTGATCCTGCTGTTCGCGGCCAATCTGGGCTGGCTGCCCGCGATCGGCTATCAGCCGATCTCGGAAGGCTTCTGGACATGGCTCAGCCATCTGATCCTGCCCGCAATCGCTGCAGGCACCGCCTTTTCCGCGGTCATCGCCCGGATGGTACGCTCGTCGATGCTCGAGGTCATGAAGACCGACTACATCCGCGTGGCCAATGCCAAGGGGCTGCGTCCGCGCACGGTGACCATGGGCCACGCTTTCCCGAACGCCCTGATCCCCGTCATCACCGTGATGGGCATCGCCTTCGGGCTCTTGATGGCCTCGACCGTGGTGGTTGAAACAGTCTTCGCCATCAAGGGGCTGGGACGCATCCTGATCGAGGGGATTCTGAACCGTGATTATCCCGTAGTTCAGGGCGCAATCCTGGCGGTGAGCTTTATCTTTGTCTTCGTCAACCTCGTGGTCGACGTACTCTACGGCGTGATCGACCCGCGCATTCGGGTCCAGGGGTGACGGACTCGACGATCCAACGCCGAAGCTTCCTGCAAACGGTTCTGCGTGATCCGCGGGCGTTGGCAGGCGGAATTTTTCTGACCCTGCTGACCCTGGCCGCGATCTTTGCGCCCTGGATTGCACCGCATGATCCGAACGCCATGGACTACATGATGATGGAGGAACCATCGGCCGCGCATCCCCTTGGCGTGGACGATCTGGGGCGAGATCTGCTGTCCCGCATCATCCACGGGGCGCGGGTCTCTATCTTTGTGGGTCTGGTCACCGTGGGGATCGCTCTGGTGCTGGGCGTCGGCATGGGGATTCTGGCTGGCTATTACCGCGGATGGATCGACACGATCATCATGCGGTACATCGACCTTCAGTGGGCATTCCCGAATATCCTGATCGCCGTCTACCTGGTCGCCGTCTTCGGCACGGGGCTGGCGAATGTCATCGTTGCGATCACACTTGCCTATCTGGATGACTTTGCGCGGGTTGCACGCGCCATGACCCTTCAGGTGAAAGAAGAACTGTTCGTCCAGGCGGCGCGCAGTTACGGGGCCTCTGACCTGCTCATCATGGTGCGCCACATCCTGCCCAACATCACCGCCCCGATCATCGTCCTGGCAACGGTCAGCGTCTCGAACGCGATCCTGGCAGAGGCGGTGCTGTCATTCCTGGGCCTCGGCGTGTCGTCCGATACACCGACCTGGGGCCTGATCCTGTCCGAAGCGCGCAGTTTCATTTCGCGTGCCTGGTGGCTGGGGATCTATCCGGGACTGGCGATCATGCTGACGGTTTTGTCGATCAACTTTCTCGGCGATGCACTGCGCGACCATCTGGATGTCCGCGAAGGTGCCGAAGGATAGGAGCATGCCTTGACGTATTCCATTATCGCCCACGATGCTGAACAGGGGCTCTTCGGTCTGGCCGTCGCCTCGAAGTTCTTTGCCGTAGGCGCGATCTGCCCTTGGTCCGGCGGCCCGCACGGCGCGGCAATGAGCCAGGCTCTGCCCAATCCCGAGCTTGGACACCGGGCGCTCGGATTGCTGGCAGAAGGCCATCACGCCGGGGATGTGGTGGCGATGCTGCGGGGTATGGATGACGGCATAGATCAACGGCAGTTTCATGTGATTGATGCGCATGGCGGCGCGGCTGCACACACCGGTGACAACTGCGTTGACTGGTGCGGTCATGCCTGTGCGCCCGGTGTCTCGGTCGCCGGAAACATGCTGGCCGGGCAGGCTGTGGTCGAGGACACCCTGGCGGCATGGCAGGCGCGGGACGACTTGCCGATTGTCGACCGTCTGATCGCGGCCATGCAGGCGGGCGAGGACGCCGGCGGCGACAAGCGGGGCCGCCAATCCATCGCCCTGCGCGTTCAGGGGCCCGAGGTTTTTCCCCGTCTGGACCTGCGCGTCGATGATCACGAGGACCCGATCCGGGAACTCGGACGCCTTTATGGCGTCGCTCAGGAGCGGTTCATCCCGTTTTCGACAGGAATGCCGCGCTCTGGTCGGCCCTACGGAATCCTTGATCGCGCGATAACCGAAAAGATCATTGAACGGGATTCCGGAACACCATTGATCGCCAACCCGCACATTCCGGAGGGCTGAAAGCAGCACCCCCATCAACGTGGCCTTGGGACGCGTGAATGGGGCGAACCGTCAATGGCGACCTAAACCATGTTTGCGGCCTGTGCAGACGCCCTCTCGGAATTTCCTTTGGCAGTCAGCTCTGCTGACCATAACCTCGCGTCAACTGGTCATTACGGGGAGGGTTGCATGAGAGCCGTTGTCTTGGACA
>JBCCMP010000175.1:0-9781 GCA_039026295.1 Pseudomonadota bacterium
ATTCAGATCAAGGGTATCAACCTTGAAGCCGAACCGATGCCGCATATGCTCTACACAACAAACGCAGACGTCCCGGGCTATATCGGAGCTCTCGGAACAAAACTGGGTGCGCTGTCGATCAACATAGCGACGTTCGCCCTTGGGCGGCGGGAAAAGGACGGTGAAGCGATTGCTCTCTTGGGGGTTGATGATACTATCCCGACTGAAGATCTGGAGGAAATCGCGGCGCTTCCGCAGGTAACGCAGGCGAAAAGCCTGAACTTTCAGGGGTGATTCTCAAGATCCTGGCCCTACTGCGCTGTTGCAAAACGAAAAATCGCAACTGCGAAATGAAAAAAGCACGGCGGAACTGTGGCCAGTCGGTGTGCCAACCATGGGCATGGTGGGGCATGCGCTAAGATTCACCGGCTAATTTTAATTTACTTCGCTGTGATCGCGATTTTCGTGTATTATTGCACCACGGGATGAAGCCGCGCGCATTTAGGCTTCAGGTGATGTGGACACGGGATAATCCGAATGGACTTGGTCAGGACTCTCCGCAGGTTTTGTGGGAACGAAGACGGCGCGATGTCGTTCTTCATGTTGCCGCTGTTTACTCTGCTCATTGGCATCGTAGGGGTGTCATGGGGGCTCGTCTACAACGTGCTCGCCAACATGGACGATCAGGATGCGCGTGAGCGGGCAGTTTTGGCCGCGGCGCTGATGACTGAGGGCTTGGACGAGGAGCAGGTCGTCGCCGACTTCATGGCCAATCGGACCCTTTCGGAATACCAGTCCGAATACACCCTCACTGTCAACGAGATGGCCTCTTCGAAGTCCGTGACAGTCGAGGGCGGCTACTTCATGCCGACGATCTTCCTCAGCCTCTTCAACGTCGATACCCTCTACGTCGGCGGTGTCAGCGAAGCTTTCGTCGGCGAAGGCGCGGTCGAGATTTCGGTCGTTCTGGATATCTCCGGCTCGATGTCACAGAACACGTCCCCGGGCACGGGTCAGAAACGCCTCGCTATCCTGCGCGACGCAGCGAAAGAGTTTGTTTCCGGAATTCTGGCACGTCCTAACCGCGATCTCGTCAGCATCAGCATTGTTCCTTACTCGGGTCAGGTGAATGCGGGCCCGTTTTTCGCCGCTCTTGCCGACAATCCGAACGAGATGGTGACTGGCTACCCCGTCCAGGGTGGCGGCACCCGGGACTTCCCGGAAGCGGAAAATCTTGTCGGATGGTTGGTGAACCCGGCCAACCCGGTCAGCATGGATGCGCTCATCGAAGAGGTCGATGACGGCACGCCGCCGCCGACTGATCCGGATCGCTGGCACAGCTATGGCGATTGCATCGAATTCACCGACGCCGATTTTACGACAGCCGAACTGCCGGCGCTGAACTCGCGTCGGCAAGCCGCACAACTCCAGTACTTCAGGTTTGAAGGGTATTTCGGCCACCAAGCCGATTGGGGCTGGTGCCCGACCTTCGCGCACGACGATACCGACCGCACAAAGTTCGAAGACAAGCCTATACTGCCGTTCACGAACAACGAGACAGATCTGCACGATCTGATCGATGAATTCCGCGCCCACGACGGCACGGGCACGCAGATCGGCATGAAGTGGGGCCTCGCGCTGCTTGACCCGTCGACGCAGTCGCTTGTGACGAACCTTATCTCAAGCGGCGCGATCGCGAGCAATTTCGCCGGTCGTCCGGCAGAGTATGAAGATAGCGGCACGTCAAAGTTTCTGGTTCTTATGACCGATGGGAACATTCGTTTCCAGAATAGGCCAAAGGAGTCCGAACTGGAGAATCCGACTGCTGTGGATCACTGGGCAGGGGGGCCTGAGTTCAGCCTTCAAGGATATCCGTATGGCTCTTCAATCACCTCGTCTTATGTCTGGAACACAATGTCGCTCGTCTGGTCATATGGCGGCGTAAACAACCCCGGCTTTACGGTGACCCCGGACGGAGCCTACCTCAGCACCATAGACGAGCCGTTCCGCGAAGATCAGTTCCTGGCTTTGTGCGACATCGCCCGTCAGAAGCGGATCCAGGTCTTTACGATCGGTTTCGACATTGAAACCAGCGATGATGCCTGGGATCAGATGCGCGCCTGCGCAACGACGCCTTCTAACTTCTTCGATGTAGACGGTTTGGACCTGTTCGGTGCGTTCCAACAGATTACCGCCTACACCCAGAAGCTGCGGTTGGTGCAGTAATGGGCGCGCTTCATTACCTGAAAGACCTTACGCGGCGGTTCCTGAAAGACACAGGTGGCGGGCCGACGATCGAGTTCGTCATCCTTTTCCCCGGTGTCATCTACTTCATCTTCCTGTTCAGTGAAGTCGCCGTTCTCACCGCCCGTACCGCTCTTCTAAAACGCGGCGTAATGACGGCTGTTACACCGCTGCGCCTCGGCGATCCGTTCGACGAACTGGCATTTCGGAACAGCATCTGTGACGGAGCGCTGTTCATTGTGGATTGCGCGGATTCTCTGATGGTCGAGATCCAACCGATCGAAGGAACGTCGTTTTCAAATTCGGGTCAATTCAACTGCATCAATAATGTAGATCCGGACATCCAGCCAGCGCCGATCCTCAACCCCGGGCAACCAAAAGAAATCATGCTGGTGCGCGCCTGCCTGCTGGTCAATCCATTGTTCCCGGGCAGTGGTCTTGGGGCGAGCCTGGCGCAGCAACATAACGGCGAGTACGCCATTGTTGCGACGACGGCATTCATGAACGAGCCAAGCTGATGATGAACCAGCCAGTCTTCCGCATGCTCAAGGCGTTCTGGTCCGACAACCGTGGATCGATCACGATCGAATTCGTCTTCTGGGTGCCATTGTTGCTGTTCACGGCTCTTTTCATCATCGGTGCGTTCCTTGCGATGTCCAGCCGCCTGCAGGCGATGATGAATTCGTCTGCGCTGCACCATGTGATCTCGGCGCAGGAGGAGATTTCCCCGGAGTTCCTCACGGACCTCAGCAACTTGATGAACGAACTTGGCCAGGATGCTTCCGGTCCAACCGAGCTGCGGTTCTCCAGCATCAAGTTCAACGGCGTCGATTACGAAGTGCACTGGACAGAATGCTTTGGTGACATCATCGCGCTGACCGACGCTGACATCCCCGTCGAGATCATGCCCCAGATGAGCAATCAGGAGCATATACTGCTCGTCGAGTCTTACGTGCCGTATTCCCCGATCACCACGACATTCGGTTTGGATGACTTTGTCTGGTCGAGTGTTAAGTTTGTGAAATCGCGCGATGTCTCCAAGATCGACAGCGACTTCGAGTTCAACAACCCGCCAAGCGGGACCTGCACCGGCTAAAGCAGCTTTCCCGGGCTCTACCCCATTCGAACCGCACGTTGACCATGCGCGCAAGTGGTCTATAACCGCGCGGGTTTTCAAGCGAGGCTGTAATGGCGAACGTCGTCGTGGTCGGCGCCCAATGGGGTGACGAGGGCAAGGGAAAGATTGTCGATTGGCTGAGCGAGCGCGCCGATGTAATTGTCCGCTTTCAGGGTGGCCATAACGCGGGTCACACGCTGGTCATCGACGGGACCGTCTACAAGCTTCACGCCCTGCCGTCCGGTGTGGTTCGCCCGGGCAAGCTTTCGGTTATCGGGAACGGTGTGGTGTTGGATCCCTGGCACCTGCTGCAAGAGATCGAAACCGTGCGTGCTCAGGGGATCGAAATCTCGCCGGCCACCTTGATGATTGCCGAGAATACGCCTCTGATCCTGCCACTGCACCGTGATCTCGACCGGTTCCGTGAAGAGGCCGCGGGCAAGGCCAAGATCGGGACGACCGGGCGCGGCATCGGTCCGGCTTACGAAGACAAGGTCGGCCGCCGCGCGATCCGCGTTGCCGACCTGGGGGACGAGGCGACCTTGGACAGTCGACTTGATCGTCTGTACGCGCACCATGATCCGCTTTGCCGCGGATTAGGGGTCGAACCGGTCTCGCGGGAGAGCTTGAAGGGTCAGCTTCTTGAGATCGCGCCTGAGATTCTGCAGTTCGCCGCGCCGGCCTGGAAGGCACTGGACGAGCGCCGGAAAGCAGGTGAGCGCATTCTTTTCGAAGGCGCGCAAGGTACTTTGCTGGACATCGACTTCGGGACCTATCCCTTTGTCACATCCTCCAACGTCGTGGCCGGAATGGCAGCGCCCGGGGCGGGTCTCGGGCCGACGTCGATTGACTACGTGCTCGGCCTTGCAAAGGCCTATACTACCCGCGTCGGCGAGGGTCCGTTTCCGACGGAGTTGCTGGACGAGGTCGGGCAGCAACTGGGCGAGCGCGGGCGCGAGTTTGGTACCACCACGGGGCGCAAACGCCGTTGTGGATGGTTCGATGCGGCGCTCGTGCGGCAGGTCTGCACCGTATCCGGTATCAGCGGAATCGCCCTGACAAAACTGGATGTGCTTGACGGGATGGAGGAGTTGAAGATCTGCACCGGCTATCGGCTGGATGGCGAAGAGATCCCTTTCCTGCCCATGGCGGCCAGCCAGCAGGCCCGGGTCGAACCGATATACGAGACCTTGCCGGGCTGGTCCGGCACGACAGCTTCGGCGCGTCGATGGCTGGACCTGCCCGCGGAGGCGATCAAATACATCAAGCGGGTCGAAGAGTTGATCGAATGCCCGGTCGCGCTACTTTCAACTAGTCCCGAGCGCGATGACACAATTCTTGTGACGGACCCATTCGCCGACTGACGGAGTGGCCGTGAGCTATCGCAACAGAAAACGTCTTGCGCTGTTTGTCCTTATCATTGGACTGCCCGCATACATCGTCGTCGCAACGAGCTTGGTGAACCAGTTCGAGCGTCCCGGCATTCTGGTGGAACTCGGCGTGTATGTCGGGCTGGGAATTATCTGGGCGTTTCCGCTGAAATGGCTGTTCCGCGGCCTTGGCCAACCGGACCCGGACAGCAATCAAAGCTGATCGGCGATTTCTGCGAACCGGTCGCGTTCGGTCTGCGTCATCGCGAAGACGCCGTCGTCGATCAAAACAAGTGTCCCTGACCGCACGAGTTTGCCGTAACCCTTGATGCGCGCTTCCAGGGTGCGTGGGTGATCCCCCGGCATCTGGTCAAAGACTTCCATCACCTGCCTGCGGGTGAAGCGCGTCTCGCCCTTGCATATTGTCAGCCAGGCGGCCGCCGCGGACAGCAGATCCGCCACCGTCTCGCTCGAGCTTCGTGCGGCAAGATCGGCCGCGCTTATGCCTGTCCTGTCCGGCGGTTGAGCGGGGTCTTCATGGGCAGTCTCTCCCGGTCCGCCGACCATATCTGTCCCATGAACGCGGCGCAGAAGATTGGTAAAATCCGAACGCGGCTCCACCGCGGCGGGGGGTGCAGTCGGCGCGACGATCGTCGGTTCTTCAACCGGCGCCTGCGGTGCTGCGCTTTCCCGCCGTTCAAAGAGGGGCCTGAACTCTCTCTGACCCTCTGGCTGGGCACTTGAACCGACATCCGGGTCTTGCGCAGGGTATTCGCCCGAAGGCGTGTCGTCGCTTTCGGGCGCTGAAAACATGTTGAAAGCGTCTTTTGGCTCATCCTCCGGCGGCTCTACCGCTGCGTTTTCAACCCACGGATCGGTCACCGCGCCCACATCGGGTGTTACAGCAGAATCTGGGTCCGGAGCGATGAATGCCGCCTCTCGCGGTTGATCCTGCCCTGCCGCGTCTTCCGCATGGTCGGCAGAGCTCTCTGCTGGAACCCCTGACTCGAAAATGTTCGCGGCAGGCGCTGCTTCCTCAACGCTCTCGACCGGCGTTACGTCTTCAACCGGCACAGGTTGATCCGAAACCGGGCTCTCATCAGCGAATATGCTCTGCACATCCGGTTCCGCCTCATCCGGTTCCGCGGGCGGGATCGGGTCTGCAGAAACATCGCTTTCGGAAGCGAAAATGTTGAAGGGCACGCTGTCGGTATCGTCAACCGCTTCGGCAACTTCCGCCGTGGCGGCAGCAGGCTCGGTTGCCTGCGTGTCCTCCACGCTGTCCGACTCGACGACCGTGTCGTCTACATGCACGTCCCCGACCGGCTCCGGCGCTTCGGAGGCGAACATGTTGAACGCAGCCTCTTCATGCTCAGTCGCCGCCGTGTCAGAAAGCGTCACCCCGTCGTCAGTTTCTGCCACGTCGACGATAGGCGCCGCTTCTGACGCAACAGCGTCTGTCACCGCCTCCATGGCTGCAGTCTCGTCGGCCCACACTCCTTCGGCCGCCAATTCAGCCGCTGGCGCCGCCTCCTCTGGATCTGGTGCGACCGGCGCAAAGGTTTCCGCAGCCTCGATTTCGGTTTCTTCAGACTGGTCTGATCCAAAAGCAACTGCCGAACCCGCGGCCATCGCAGCGACCGCTGCCGCTGTCAGACTTGCATGCCCGGCGGGTTCTGACGGATCTTCGTCACCGACGGTCGAAGGGTCGGCTAAAACGTCTTCGCGCGCTGCATCACCTTGCTCCGCAGTGACAGTCTCATCGGCTGGGCTTGGGACGATGTCGTCATCATCCGTGGATGCGTCTCCTGCGAATTCGGCGACGGTATCGTCCGCGAACGATGAGTCTGCCGCGGCCATAACTTCCGGCGCAGGCTCAACCGCATGTTCGTTTGCATCCGGATCAGCGTCTATGTCGTCATCGATGTGCGGCTCATCAGATTGTGCGTCGCTGTCCGCATGCAATTCACTATCGGGCGCAGTCTCCGCTGAAGCTACGTCCGGGGCGGCGGACCAGTCGGCGTCTTCGACATCTGCCGTATCAGCGACGTCTTCCCGCGCGGCCGCATCGCTATCGGCAGGCGAACCGTCTTCGTTCTGGCGGATGATAACGACCCCCGGCTGCGGCTCGTCGTCGGCACCCCTGTTCAAGGCTTCCTGCATCTCAGCCGCATTGAAATCGGCAGACTCGGTCAATGCCGGCGTCTCCGAGATCATCTTCTGCATCAGTCCGATGATGTCCCGCATCTGCTCGACAGGGTTGTCATAGCCCTCGATCGAACAGGTGAAAGCGCCAAAACGAACTTCAACGCGCTTGCCAGGTTCGGCCATGTCTTCCTCTGCCAATGTATGGGGCGAAAAAAGGCGCTCTCCGCGCGCGGTGCAACGTCGCCGATTTGACCTTTGCCGTCAAGGATGTGCACTGATGGCTTCAGAACAAGTCAAAGTAAAGGCGAGCTTAAGTGACAGAACTTCCGCTTCAATTTGACCGGCCGGTGACACTGGCCGGCGGCGGCGTGCTTTCCTCCGCCCAACTGAAGGCAGCGCTGCGGATTGCCCCGACGCTGATCGCCGCTGATGGCGCAGCGGACAGGGTCAAGGAACTGGGTTCATCGCCAGACTTCATCATTGGTGATCTCGACTCGGTCGAGGATGCAGAACGCTGGCGAGGTAGGTCTGCAAGCGTCATTCACCTCACGGAACAGGACAGCACCGACTTCGAAAAATCCCTCTACGCAACCACGGCTCCGCTTTACATCTGTGTAGGGTTCACCGGTGCAAGGGTCGATCACACCCTTGCCGTCTTTCACGCGATGCTCCGTTACCCGAAAAAGTCCGTCATCCTTCTGGGGGAGGCAGATGCAATTGCTCTTCTTCCGCCAGGCCGCAGAATCCGCTTCGGACTGCCGATCGGCACCAGATTTTCGATCTTCCCGCTTCTTCCGACACGCGCCGTCTGGTCCACGGGACTGGAATGGCCGGTCGATCAGCTGGAATTCGCAACCGGCACGACAATCGGCACATCAAACCGCACCTCTGCCCCCGAATGCGGTATTGAAATGGCCTCGCCGGGCGCGCTGTTGATGCTGCCGCCCGAACATGTCGCCGAACTGATTGATGCTTTGAAAGTCGACTGAGGGGCCCGCAGCTCTATTCCGCCGCCACATTCCCGCCCTTCGCCGGGGACAGCAATTCCATCAGGTCCGATACGCTTTGCAGGACGGTCCTGCCAGAGGTTTCTATGACGTGATCGGCCCGCGCGTAATGCGTCTCGCGCGCGGTCAGGATGGTGCGAAGTTCCTTCATGGCCGTGGGGTTGCCCGCCATCGGCCGCTCATCGCCCTGCTCGCGAACGCGCGACATGTGTTCTTCGGGCCGGGCCCGCAGCCAGATGGTCCGGAAAGACAGCAGCAATCGGGCAAAGGTCTCGGGTTCCGAAACGATGCCGCCCGAAACGGCCAATACGATGGCTGGCTCAGCCGCCAGACGATCCAGTGCCGATTGCTCCAGCTCCCGGTAGCCCTCCTGACCATAGAGAGCGAAGACCTCTTCGACCGACATCCCCGCCTCTTCGGCGATCAGATCGTTCAGCTCGCAGAACGGGATGCTCAGGCGCTGCGCCAGCAACGTGCCCAAGGTGGACTTTCCGGCCCCGCGCAGTCCGATCAGGGCGATCCGCCCGCCATGGTCGCGGTCGCCCCCCAGTGCGGTCATGACCCGTGCCCGTTCCATCGGTCCCGCCGTTCGCAGTGCCGTAACCAGGGGGTCTTCATCCTCGACCAACTGAGACAGGGTCATGCCAAGGGCATTGGCAACGCCGTTCAGCCGCCCCACGGATACATTGCCGGTTCCCAGTTCAATCTGCGCAAGGTACCGCTCCGACATGCCCGTGCTTTTTGCCAGTGACCGGCGCGTCATTTTGGCCGTGCGCCGCGCCGCATAGACACGCCGCCCCAGCGCCGCAAGAAACGGATCCAATTCAGTGGAGTCGTCTTTTGCCATGTTCGTTTACCGGTCAGGAACTCTACTGCTCTGTTCTGATCGGAAAACTAGTTCAATGGCCCTTCAGGGCCAGTGGGGGCGCATGCGGCAAAGACACCGCGCCCCCTGGTCTGACGGCCTGGCGGATCAGGCGTGGTGCAGTTTTACGTATTCAAAATCACCCGGCTTGTTGTCGATCCCGACGCGTGGCGGGGCGATCCAGTTCGCATACTGGCCCGCCTCCCAGCAGGGCTCCATCAGGCCTTCGATATAGTCGGCATCCGCCTGGCTGGGCAGCCAGTCATCGCGCTTGGCGTCCCACGTCGCCTGATCGATGATCGTCCCGTCCGGATCGACCGGAATGCCGCCGAAGGTGCCGATGTTCCGATGGAAACCCTCGTGCGGCAGCTTGATCTCAAAGTCGATCCCCGCGCGCTTGATGACCATGTTCCAGCGCTTCACCCCGCCCGAGGCATCGCGGACATAATCGTCACGCAGCCGCATGTTCACTGCACTCAGCGCGGGCATGTCGACCGATTGAATCTGACCGTCAACGACCTGGCTGACCGGATAGGTCGCGCCGTTCAACTGATGATCATCTTCGATCTTGGTTTCCTGGAACCGGCCCTTGATGCCAGAGTTGAAGGCGTTGGCGGCGTTGGTCGACACTTCCGAGCCAAACAGATCCAGCGACAGCGAATAATGCATGTTGGCTTTTTTCTGGATTGTCGGCAGGTCGATCACGCCGTGGCGGCGCACGCCGACGATGTCATACGGATTCTCGATGCCGTGTTCCTTCATCACATCGCAGGTCCGTTGGATGATCCGGCCGACCCCGGTTTCCCCGACGAACATGTGGTGCGCTTCCTCGGTCAGCATGAACCGGGTCGTGCGGCTCAGCGGGTCAAAGCCCGACTGCGCCAGCGACTCAAGCTGCATCTTGCCGTCGCGATCGGTGAAGTAGGTGAACATGAAGAACGACAGCCAGTCAGGTGTCGATTCGTTGAACGCCCCGAGCATCCGCGGCGCTTCGTCGGAACCCGAGGACCGAAGCAGCAGATCATCCGCCTCTTCCCGTCCATCCCGGCCA
>JBCCMP010000176.1:0-9740 GCA_039026295.1 Pseudomonadota bacterium
GAGAATCGCAGCTTGGTGCACTATGGCCTTTTGCCGCCGACATTTCGACAAATCGCCTGTCGGCGGCAATACAGTTGCCACCAGAGCGTCAGGGCTTGCGGAACAGTCCGCAAAACGACTCGCCGTGGCCCCATCGTGCGGTTCCCAAGATTAATAGTAGAGCCCAGTTGATTGGGCCGAGCGGGAGCTTGTTGAGCCAGGGAATTCCAGAGAAGAAAGTCGATCCGGTGTAGAGTGGTTCAAAACCGCCATCCACACCGAGTTGGATCCATTCGTCCATGCCCTTAAGGCTGACATGGTCGTCCCGATAGCCGGTCCAGCGATCTTTCATCACCCGCGCACCAAGACCTGTCAGGTTCGGTGTTGTAAACAAAAACAGCCCGCCCGGCTTGAGAGCGTTCCGGGCGGTCGCCACCATCCTTTCCGGGTCATAGAGGTGTTCGATCACCTGGAACGATGCAATCGCGTCGAAGCGCGTCTGACCGAAACCGAATTCCTCGGCATTACCCTGAATGATTTGCCCATCCGGAACGCGGCCGAGGGTTTCCTCCACCAGCCTTGGATCATATTCGACACCGAAAAGGCTCGCAGCGGGAAACCACTCTTTGGCAGTTTTTAAGAAGTACCCAGAGCCCGTGCCGACATCCAACAGACTGATCGGTTCGTTCTTCGGTAGGTGACGGGAAAGCATCCGCAGATAAGCACGGTACGTCAGCCGCCGCTTGAAAGAATGCCATGCGGTGTCCTGCTCCAGATAAGGTGTCTCGGATGTCAGATCGACGCTAACCTTTGGCATGGTCGTTTTTCCGGCGGGTTGTTTCGTGTTCAAGTACCACGATTGATTGCAGGCTGCTTTCCTGCGCAGAGCAGGAAAGCGATCGTTGATCGCGGGATTTCCGTTGATCGCAGCATTTCGATGACATCCCAAGCGCACTCACCGAGCAAGCCTGCTTCTAAGCGTCAAAAACATGATCATCAGGATGGCAATGATCATCAATGGGGCAAATGGACCAATGTCCTGCCACACTGATGCGATAACTGCGACGGCGAGCGAAGCAAGCACTGTTGCCAGGAATATCTTCCAAAGGCGGGTGAGTTGTTCCAATGCGAAGAAGTTTGATGCGGCAGTATAGAGGAACCGGATAAGCAAAAGCAGCCCGGCAGCAGCCGCTTCTGTGTACGGGACGTGCAGGATCGTCCCAATGACGATGCCAAAGTAAACGCAAGACGCCAAGCATAAAAGCATAAGAATTCTGCCAGCCCAAGCCGTCTTGCCGGCGTTCCGGTGGAGGCCGACCGTCGCCAGTCTGAGCAAAACTGCTGATGAAAGCGAAACAACTGGCTGAAAGGCAGTGTAGAGCTTTAGCGCCCCATCCGGCGAGAAGCGTAGCATAAGCGCAATGACAAACCCGTCGGCGCTGGGGGACTGGCGTTTCGTTGCGTTCAGGAAACCGCGCCCCCGCCGGTGGAGCGTGGTCCGGGCAGACAGTCCAAGACATCCCAGGACGCAAAGCCACGACATGGCGTTCACGGTCGGGTTGACATGCTGAGTGGCCAGTGCGCCCAACATGTTTGCGCCCAGAAGCATCAAGAACAGCACGGAATAGGTGATCAGTGACGCATTATAACTGTTGAGGTATCGGGCGGCCATCCGTTCCTCAAGCGCGGCGAAGTAAAGGATCAGGACGAACACGATTGTCGGCGGGGTGCTGTTGATCGCGGTCATGACCAGCAGGAAGACAAAGGCCGGCCAGAACAGTGTTCCGGCGGAAACCGCGTGCGGATGCAGGTACATCATGGCCGTCGGGCGCAGGCGGTTCATGGATCTGTTGACCATCGCGCCGATAAGGGCCGCGATAAAGGACGACACCAGAAATTCGCGCAGCGCCTCGTCGCTGACCAGATCGAACACTATAATCGTCATCCTTGCCAGCCACGTCCCGAGGCCAGCAAACACAACGGTCACGCCCGCCTTCAGAACGGTGATGGGCACGGATCGAGAAGGCATCACCTGTTCCCGGATACGGTGTCGAGGACTGGCAGCCAATGCCTCTGGAATGCACTTGGTCCGAAGCTGTTCTCGAAGGTCTGGCGAAAGACGGCCTCGTCGCGTTGTGGAGCGGCTTTCGCGATATCACGGATTTTGAGCGAAAGCTCGGCGTCCGACAGCGATTCATCCACGATGTGTAGATACCCACCCCAGTCTTCCGTCGCCCAAGCGTCGTTCGCGCCGACGATTACTGGCACCATTGCGCTCAACGCGTCCGGCGTCACACCGCTTTGCGCATGGGCACGGCGGTAGATGTTAACGACGAAGTCGGTCGTTTCGAGAAAGTCGCGTTTAGCGGCCTCGGATCGATCGGCACCTGACGGGAAGAAACGCGGTTTCAAACCGTATTGGTCGAGACGCTTGAAGCCATAAAGGAATCGGGTTTCATCAAGCCTGCCCAGATAGCTTACGCGGCCATCTTCGGCATGATCTGGGGTGACGGGATCCAGTTGATACTGCAGTGGAAAGAAGTTCTGCCCGTACTTCCCTGCATTGGGTCGCGACGGTGTTCCGATCGATGTCGATAACGCGCCGAACATGAACTCGGCCAAGCAGACCTGAACACTGTAGGCGAGGCTGTTGTTGATCCTTTTGTGCCCGAACCCCATCGGCTCATGATTCATCCAGATGACCCGTCTTCGCCGGAGCCGGTAGATCAGCGCGATGGCAAGATTTACCATGCTGACATTGTATATCAGGACAGCGTCGGCGGCATTCACCCACGCCCACTTGGCGCCCTGAACCAGCCCACGCAGGCCGGAGATCGGAGTATGCAATGCAGCAGAGTGTTGTTGCGTTGAACTGATCCTGTCGGCCAGAACCGCGCATTCCTTTTGCGTTCCGATCCTGTGAGCGCCGATTACAATATCAACGTGCATCGCATTCGATTCTGTTCTGAGTGCGCCACCGACTTACAGTGCCCGCGATGCGGCGCTTGAAGGCGCGAGACGCTTCGCTGCCGTTCCGTGCAGATCGAAGCGCTGGTCCGCTAGTCCTATCCAAGCGTTCTGTCAATCTGGGTCAGTCAGGTATTCTGCCTGGTGTGGTCGAAAGAGCGATTGGCCCGGATCCCCGCGGTCTGGCTGTCAAGCTTTGCCGCGCTGTGCCCACGAGCTAAACCCCATGAGTCGTGGTAATTATCTTGCGCCGTAACCTGTCAGTACAACCCGGACGGTTTGTACCAACACATAGAGTTCCATTCGAAAGCCCATGTTGCGGATGTAGTGCATATCATAGCGCAACTTAGTCCGCGTGCTTGAGGCATCGTCCGCATATCCCTGTGCGACCTGGGCCAGCCCGCTGAGGCCGGGACGCACGTTCTGCCGCAGGCGATATCCTGCGATTGTTTCAGAGAACGTCTGATAGAAATTGGGTTGCTCCGGGCGCGGGCCGATGAAACTCATGTGCCCCAGCAGGATGTTTATGACCTGTGGCAACTCGTCGATCCGCTTGGACCGCAGCATTGCCCCGAAACGGGTAATGCGATGGGCCTCGTCAGTCGCAAAACGCGCATCGCCTGCCGCACCGGTCATCGTTCGAAGCTTAAGAATACGGAAAGGACGTTCATTTCGCCCGATCCGCATTTGCGTGAAGAACAGCTTGCCTGGATTCAGCCAGGCATTCACGCACCAGACAACGAAGCAGATAATTCCGACTGGCAGCAGCAAAGCGACCGACAGGGCAATGTCGCATCCACGTTTGATGAAAGGAAAAGCGGAAATTCTCTGGCGTTGGAGTCGGCTCGGCAGAAAAGCTCTGCTGGCAGCGCCTTCGGCAGCGTTTCGAACGCCAAGATCCGACATTGGCGACGTCTCCGATCGAAAATTCATACCCGGCTTTGTTCGAAAGCCTGTCTACGCTTGAATGATCTGAGGATCGCCTCTTCAACGATCCCCCCCGTGCTGTGAACACATTTTCAACAAAATTTGCCGAAAAGTCAACGTGATGCGGGGAGCTGGCCGGAATCAGGCAGCATTCTGCTGCAGCGCACAATTCCATGGCGGCGCGGAGCGATAAAATGCGCGCTATACGTGTCATGCGTGGCGAATCGCTCACACATTTCAATCAGATCTAACTTTTTTGCGGACAAACACGGACCGGTGTTTGTATCATGACAATTGGAATATTGCCCGGAGAAGGCCTTCAGCCGATCCGGCAGAGAGACCGCACATGAATGCGGCGTTAATGTGGCGGTTATGATAACATGCTTATGGACTGCAGTGGGCCAGAGCCAGGCTGGATCGCCCTCCGAAACCTGATCGGATGCGATGTCCATAGGCTCGATGTCCAAAGGTTCGATGGCATCCTCGGACTTCACGGGGAGCAGGTAGGATAAGCGATGCGTTCCTTTGCGATAAAGCCCCAAGTCTCTGCCGGAAGGTCCAGCAACGGCGACATGAGCCTGCTGGATCTGTTGGACGTGTTGAAGCGGGGCAAATGGTCCATTGCCTTCTGGACGGTCATTTGCGGTTTGATCGGCGGTCTCTATGCATTCCAGCTCGCGACGCCGCTCTACACCGCCAAGTCAACCGTCAGCCTGCAAAGCCGCAAGGAGTCTATTGTAGATCTGGCCAGTCCTGTCTCTGCGCTGGGCAATGATCTGTTCACGATC
This sequence comes from Pseudomonadota bacterium, assembly GCA_039026295.1. GTDB lineage: Bacteria > Pseudomonadota > Alphaproteobacteria > Rhodobacterales > Rhodobacteraceae > Thermohalobaculum. Next base: position 4,662 of record JBCCMP010000176.1, read on the forward strand.
AACACAGAGGTCGAGACACTTCAATCACGGGGTCTGGCGACGAAGCTTGTCGACAAGTTGAACCTGGTCGAAAATCCGATCTTCAACAAGGCGCTCAGAGAACGCACCCATGATCCTGATGCAGAGCCAGACATGCTTTCGGGGGTGCTAGCGGGGCTGGGTTTCGCCAGCGGCGACGAAGATCAGGGGCCTGCTCGGACCGAAGAAGAGCAACGAGACTTCGAGCGCACGCAGGTCATTGGCCAGCTTTTAAAAGCACTCGATATAACCAACGAGAAATACAGCTTCGTCTTTCATATTGAGGCGACCACAACGGACGCAGCTACCTCTGCCCGCATCGCCAACGGTCTGGCCGAAGCATATGTCGAGGATCAGATCGCGATAAAGTATGAGGCGACCCAGCAGGCCACGGCCTGGTTGACGTCGCGTGTTGCCGATCTGGAGCAGGAACTGGAAGAGGCGGAGAACAAGGTCAAAGCTTACAATGCGACCACGGATCTTTTGGACCCTGCGGCGCTGGAAATACTGAACCGTCAGTTGAAGGATCGCAGAGATCGCATTGCAGATGCCCGAACGGCCGCGCGACTGGCCGAAGAGAAACAGACCCGGCTGGAAACGGCACTTGCCAGTGGGGATCGTTCGGAAATGGCGACGATTGCCCAAGACACCCGGCTTGATCAGTACTCGACGCGACTGAACGTGCCAGAGATCCAGACGGCCTTCGACCAGTACTTCACTCGCATTCTGGAACGCGCACGGTTCGAAGCACGCCAGTCCGCAACAACTGTCGCCACCCTGGTGCAGTCGATCGCGGAACTGGAAGGACAGGTGGAGCAGCAGTCCGGTGAGTTGCTGAAGCTTGAGCAGTTGGAGCGTGAAGCCGCGGCAAGCCGTCAGATCTACGAGTATTTCCTGAGCCGTTTGAAAGAAATTTCTGTGCAACAGGGAATTCACAGCGCGGACAGCCGGATCTTGTCACTGGCGACAGTTCCGCGTTTTCCGTCCGCGCCGCGCACGGCGATCATCCTGGCCGTCACTATGTTCATGGGCATGTTGCTGGGTATGGCGTTGGTTCTAATGCGAGAGTTGCGGCAGAACGGTTTCCGTGCCGCGCAGGATCTGGAAGCAGCAACCGGAATAAGCGTGCTGGCGCAGATCCCGTCTGCCCCCGTCACACGGCGTCGGCGTTTGCTGCGCTATCTCGAGACAAAACCCGCCTCGGCTTTGGCGGAGGCTGTCCGGAACTTGCGAACATCTGTCATTTTGTCGAATGTCGACAAGCCCCCACAGGTCATCATGATCACCTCGTCTCTGCCCGGGGAGGGCAAGACAACGCAATCCATGGCGCTGGCTCAGAGCTTCGCGTCCATGGGTAGGAAAGTCCTGTTGATTGAGGGGGACATCCGTCGCCGGGTGTTCCGGGAGATCTTCCGGCTGGACACGAAGAGCGGATTGATCAAGGCGATCACCCAGGATCTTGCATTTTCGGAGGTCGTGCACCATTCGGAGGAACTGGGCATAGATGTTCTGGCTGGAGAGCGTTCTACAGTGAATGCAGCCGATTTCTTCTCGTCTGGTCGCGTCAAAACCTTCATTGATCGCGCGCGCGCCGAATATGACATCATACTGATCGACACGCCGCCGGTGCTGGTCGTTCCGGATGCAAGGGTAATAGGACAGTTGGCTGACACGGTGCTCTATGTGGTGCACTGGAACCGCACGACCCGTGTGCAGGTCGAAGAGGGCCTGAATGCATTTGCCTCGGTCGATATTCAGGTCGCCGGTCTGGTTCTGAGCCAGATCAACATTCGCAAAGCAGCGTATTACGGCGGCAGGTATCGTGAAATTTACGCAGCCTATGACACCAAATATTATCGAAACTGACCCGTTCGATCTGCGCAAACGGAGGTATCTCGGTGCTGCCGCAGACGCTGGTGCGTGACCGACACTGCGGCGATCACAGCCTCGCTTGATGAAAACAGAAAACAGCCCCGCGTTTTTGCTGACTTTGATGAATAGCCGGCGACAAGGACCCATTCGTAATGAGCCAGGATCATGTTCTGCTGACCGGCGGCGCTGGCTTCATCGGAAGCCATGTCGCGGCAGAGCTTGCGATGCGGAATGTGGTACCCGTGCTTCTGGACAACTTCGCAAATTCCCGTCGCTCGGTGATTGGTCGGCTTGAACGCATCACGGGGCACCCTGTGATCTGCGAAGAAGCCGATATCCTTGATGCAGATGCGCTTGCCGGTGTATTTGCCCGCTATCCGATCAACGCGGTTGTCCACTTCGCCGCCCTTAAAGCAGTTGGCGAGTCGCTGGAGCGGCCGCTCGATTATTTTCAGACGAATGTCAGCGGCCTGATTGGTCTCATGCAGGCTATGCAGAACGCAGGTGTCTTCACGCTCGTCTTTTCGTCCAGCGCTACAGTCTACGGTGATACCGCACGATTGCCGATCCCTGAAACCGCACCACTTGGCTATAAAAACCCCTACGGTTTCACCAAGCTTGCCTGCGAACAGGTGATCGAGCAGGCCGAAGAAGCGGACAATCGCTGGGCCATCGGGCGGTTGCGTTACTTCAATCCGGTCGGTGCGCATCCCTCGTGCCTGATCGGCGAAGATCCCAATGATTCACCGAACAACCTGATGCCCTATATCGCGAAGGTCGCTGCGGGTGAGTTGCCCGAGGTTCGAATCTTCGGCGATGACTACCCAACCCCCGACGGCACCGGGGTTCGTGACTACATCCATGTCTGTGATCTTGCAGATGGTCATTTGAAATCTCTTGATGTGTTGCACCGGGAAGGGCGGGGCCATGTGGTGAATCTGGGCACGGGGCGCGGCCATTCTGTCAAAGAGGTCGTAGACGCCTACAGCAGAGCCGTGGGCCGGGACCTGCCATGGTCGATCCATCCGCGCCGCGACGGCGATGTTGCCGCGAACTGGGCCGATCCTGCGTGCGCCATGGACCTTCTTGGCTTTCAGGCAACCCGGGATCTCGACGACATGTGTCGATCATCCTGGAACTGGATTCAGGCCAGTGCAGGGCGCGAATGAGCATGATCGACGCTCCTTCGATAATGTGTCAGCCGGACGAATTTTGGCAATTGAGCTGTGGCAACGTCGCTGAACATGACGCTCTTCAGGTGGGGACTGCAGTAAAATCGTCGCAAGCGTCAAATCGTTATGTCGCCGCGTGACCTGATCGAAACCTGGCCGCTGCCGCTGCGTTTACTCGCGGCCCTTTGCGGTGAAGATGCGGACATCACGAAGCTTGCCAGCGCCATGTCCCCGGCAGACTGGGACCGGTTCGCGGAGCTCTGTGTATCGCGGCACCGTGTGGCATCCTCGCTTCTGCCGAAACTGGGTGATGTCGGGATTCCTGCAGCGGCGCTGTCCGATATTCAATCCTCGGTCCAGCAGATGGCCATGCAGAGTCTGCAACAGATGGCCGAAACGCGGCGCATCTGCGACCGCATGAAGAAAGCAGGACTTGAGCCTCTGGTCTTCAAGGGCTGGCCTCTGGCGCAGCAGCTTTACGGGCAACCCGCGGGCCGTCATGCACGCGACATCGATATGCTCATCCCGCCCCGGCAGATCGGCGAGGCCGATGCCGCGATGCGGGATCTGGGCTATCGCCAGATAGCACGATTTGACGGGGTCGCGCGGCTGGTGGGAACCGCCGGTCTTGATCACCTGGGGCGCGACATCGAGTACTTCCACCCGGATATGTCATTTAATGTTGAGATCCACTGGCACATGCACCCGTTCAGATGCTGGCCCGATCCGGTGAGAATGCCCGGTGGGCAGGAGCACATCGACACGCAGGCTGGCCGTATATTGGTTCCCTCCCAGCGCGCCAATCTGCAGTACCTCGCGGCTCATGGATGTCTGCATCTCTGGTGTCGCCTGAAGTGGCTGCTGGACATCGACCGCATCGCCCGGGAGCTTGGGACTGACGGCTTGGAGGTGGAACTCGATGCTGCGTCTTCAAGTCAGGTCTATCGCGCGGTGGCGCAGGCGCTGAGGATGTCAGCACATGTTTTTGGGTCCCCGTTGCCGGCCAGACTGTCTGTTGTCGGTGGTCTTGACCGCTGGCTGGAACAAAAGCTGATCGGTTTCATTGCTGACGACAAGATGACCATCGCGCAGAATCTGCGCTTCAAGACGTGGACCCGGGTGGCATCCCTGGCGTTGAGCAACAGCATTGGCCAGGCGTTGGGCATTGTCGGGTTTGACCTTGTGACCAAACCGCGTCTTGCCTTTGCGATCATGAGATCGCGCCGCCAGGCGCCGCAATGCTGACGCATCGGGTGCTCAGGCGCGCACAAAGAAAGATGCATTCCCGTTAAACTTTTATATATGGATGCGCGACAGACAGGCCTCTGCCCGGCAAAGTCCGGGGACAGGGTGGACACGGCTTCAGGAGAATTCTGCGCATGACGGCAGCGCCTCTGCATTCAGGCTTACAGGACGCAATCGCGGCTGTTCAGGATCTGACCCATCTGGACCGGTTGGAGGCAGAGGCGATCCACATCATCCGGGAGGTCGCGGCGGAGTTCCGGAACCCGGTCATGCTTTACTCCATCGGCAAGGATTCAGCGGTGATGCTGCATCTGAGCATGAAGGCTTTTGCGCCCGGCGTGCCGCCGTTTCCACTGCTTCACGTGGATACGACCTGGAAGTTCGGCGCGATGATCGAATTTCGCGACCGGATCGCGCAGCAACTTGGACTTGAGCTGATCGTTCATACCAATCAGGACGGTGTTGCCAAAGGCGTCGGTCCGTTCAGCCACGGATCGAAAGTCCATACGGATATCATGAAGACGCAGGCGCTGCGTCAGGCGCTGGACGCCGGAAAGTACGATGCCGCGTTCGGCGGCGCGCGCCGGGACGAGGAGAAGTCTCGCGCAAAGGAACGTGTCTTTTCCTTCCGGTCTGCCGGGCACCGCTGGGACCCCAAGGCGCAGCGGCCTGAACTTTGGTCGCTCTACAACACCCAGATAGGGCCCGGTGAAAGCGTGCGGGTCTTCCCGTTGTCGAACTGGACCGAACTGGATGTCTGGCAGTACATCCA
>JBCCMP010000177.1:0-9717 GCA_039026295.1 Pseudomonadota bacterium
ATCCCCGTCATCAAGCTTCAGGCGGATCTGATTGTGAGCTTTCCCAATCTCGAGGTCCAATGCGGCCATGGCGTTTATCTGGCGGTCCGAAAGGGTCGCATTCGCGCCGAGCGATCTGTTGATCTGCTGGCGATAATACCGGATGGCCACCCCGGCTTCGTGCGGTGCGAGGATCGGATGCGTCGCCAGCAGATCAACAGATCGCTTGGCGCGAATGCGACCCTTTCGGACCGCCAGATAAACGCCATGGCCGCATTGGACCTCGAGATTGGGAAAGCTCACAATCAGATCCGCCTGAAGCTTGATGACGGGGATTTGCTGTTCCTGAACAACCGGAAAGTGTTGCACGGACGGACGGCATTGCCATCCGACAGTCGGCGTCTGTTGTTCCGGTTCCGCGCCCGGATCCCCGGCGGTCTCTAGATGAAAGCCCGCTTGCCGGCGAAGGTCTTCGTTCCGGTCAGCGCCGAACGCGCGGATCTTCCGCGCATTCTTCAGATCCAGTCCCCGCGTTACGTAAAGGCAGACCCCGACAGCGGTGCGATCGCGGCATCCGACATCCCGCAGATCAGCAACGGCCACTTTTCCCTGGAGTTTTTTCTGAACCGCCGCCGACACGCGATCACGGTAGCCAATGCCATGGGTGACAACCTGTTGCCGTTTGCAGCCGAGGCGCGGTTTGACCTGGCCATCAACACCGTCAGTTGTCCAGACATGCACGGCAGTGATCTGGTCGGGATCGCCAGATTTCTGGACCAGAAGCCCAATGTGCCAGTCATCAATGCGCCGCGCGATGTCATGGAAACGTCGAGGGACAGATTGCACCAGCGCCTGCAGGGGATTGATGGGCTGCGTGTGCCGAAAATCGCCCGGGCGATGATCGACGGCCCACCGGGCGTCATGGCGAACCGCCTCTGCCGCGCAGCATTGAGACCGCCGCTGATCCTCAGGCGCACCGGAACGCATACGGGCGTCAGCATGATGCGCGCGCTCGACGAGGCCACATTGCTGGATGCGCTCGGCAGATTTGAACAGGGCCAATCCATCTTCGCGACCGCATTTGTGGACTATCGCAACGATCAGGGCCTCTTCAATAAATTCAGGGTGTTCTTCATCGACGGGAAACTGCATCCGGTCGTGAACCTGTTCAGCCCGCACTGGAACGTGCATTCCGCCGATCGCTATCGCCTGATGTTCGTGACGCCGGAACTGCGCGAGCGCGAAGAACGCTATCTTGCCGGCCCGCAGGAGTTTCTGGGGCGAGACGTCGTCGATGTGCTGCACAAGATCGCGCAGATCGTCAGGCTGGATTTCTTTGGAATTGACTTCACGGTCCTGCCGTCGGGAGAAGTGCTTTTGTTCGAAGCAAACGCCGCGATGCGGCACAATTTCGACCATGCGCAAAGCTTTCCCTACACCCGGCCGAACCTTGAACGCATCTCATCCGCATTCCAGCAGATGATCCGGCGCCGCATCGCCGGTTACACCGATGAGCATTTTGGCCACAACACTGCCAGTGCCCGCATGGTTAAGGGCAACTAAACCATTTAGCGATAACGACTTACTGAATTGGCTTCCGCCAGCAGAACATTGCGTGTGTTCAGCAAGGCGATATCAATCTCAGTGGTGAGTCGATGCCGAGCTTTTCCGGGTATTCGCCAAGTGCGTTCAATCTTGTTTCCGGTTCCAGCAACCTGAACGTCGGCGACAGGTTCCGGGTCGACCCGGCCTACGACTCGGACACCGACGCGCTGAACTTCAACATCTCCGACGGCGACAGCCTGTTGGAAGGCGATGGCAGTTCCAACGAAAGCGGCGACGATTCCAGTCAGTCAGCCGTCATAACCAATGCAGGCGGCGGCACTGTCGCATCAGGTAAGATCTACATCGAAGACGCGCGCACGCTGACCGCACCTGACGGGTCGCAGATCACGCTTTACAAGATGGAGATCGCGGGGACCCATGTCGGATGGCTGACCAGTGACCCCTTGCAGCCCGGCGTCACCTACCAGATTGACAGCACGTTCAATATCACCAGCGGTGGAGATGACAGCGCGGGCAATGCGCCTGACTATGCGGACATCGGCGACGCTGACTACGATCAGGACGCTGCCAATTCCATTGATGGTAGCAGTCTGGCCGATGACATCGACGGCGGCGCGCAAGACGACAGCATCGATGCAGGCGGCGGGGGCGACACCGTAGCTGGCGGATCGGGCGACGACAGCATTGATGCGGGCACCGGAGACGATCTCGCCTATGGCGGCGATGGAAACGACGCGATGGCCGGTGGAGAGGGTCGCGACGTCATCTACGGCGGCGACGGCGACGACACCATTTCGGGTGACACCGGCCAAGCAAACTCTGCCGACACGATTTATGCGGGCGATGGTGACGATCTTGTCGAAGGCGGATGGAGTACGGACACGCTCTACGGCGGATCGGGCGAGGATACCGTCACCTTCCAGAACAGCTTCGGGGCGTCATCCGGGTTTGTGAACTTGGACCTGCAGGCCGGCACAGCCGGATTAAACGGCGGCGCAAGCGGGACCGAAATCGTCCAGGGCTTTGAACATGCAATCGGCTCTGACGGGGACGACAGCCTGGCAGGCACGTCAGGCTCAAACACCCTGCAAGGGGACAGCGGCGACGACGTCATTGACGGACGCGCAGGCAACGACTCGCTTTCCGGCGGCACTGGCAATGATGTTCTAACAGGGGGAGACGGTGACGACTACCTGACCGGCGGCAGCGGCGACGACACCTTTATCCTCTCGGCAGGCGGGGGCGCGGATTCGATCACCGATTTCACCATCGGTGCCGACCTGATTGACAGCTCGGCGCTTCTGGACGGCTATGGCGGCTCTGTCACCGCCGATGAAGTGGTAGTCACCGGCGGCGGCGGTTCGGATCAGGTGCTGACCTTTCCTGGCGGTGAGACGGTCACAGTTCCCGACGGTACGGTCGATACATCCAGCCAGGCCAATCAGTTCGCTTCGCTGGTCGCCATGGGCGTGCCGCCCTGTTTTGCGCCCGGCACGCTCATTCTGACCCCGGAAGGTGAACGCCTGGTCGAGGAACTCCGAATAGGGGACCTGATCGTAACTGCGGACAATGGGCCGCAACCGCTTCGCTGGATCGGTCGCCGTGAACAGGTGTTCAGTTGCAGAGGCGACCCGCATTGCCCGGTTCTGATCTCGAAGGGATCGCTGACACCCGTCGCGCCGCGGAGAGATCTCGTGGTGTCGCCGCAACACCGGATGGTGCTTTCCGGTGCGGCAGTGCAGGCGATGTTCGGCGTGCCCGAGGTCTTTGCCATGGCCAAGGCGCTGATTGCCAAACCGGGCATCCGCCGGATGAACGGCAAGCGGCGAATTGAATATTACGCGCTTCTCCTGGATCGCCACGAGGTGATTTACGCGGAAGGTGCACCGACAGAAAGCTTCCGGCCGGGCCCCGTCGCAATGGCCGACTTCGAACCGCATGTACGGGCTCAGATATACGAGATTTATCCCAGCCTGCGCGATGGTTCAGCCGGGGCGCTCGGTCCGTCTGCGCGATACATCACCAAGCGCCGCGAAGTTGAGGATCTCATGAATGCCATCAGTCGGAAGTCGGACCGCCCCGTTTTCGCCGAGGATTGAGAGACGGAGAAACTGACTTTTTTGGCGCGATTGACTGGTAATCGATTGTCGATGAACAGCACGGCGTTGATTTGCGTCAGTCAGGAACAAACCAGGCGTCAGTTCCGTCTAACGTTGCGGTCCGTGCGCGAGCCTTGGTCTGGTTTCCCTGCGGGTCGAAAAGATCGCAGTGACAGATCACCCGGAAGCTATTCGGCAGTGCATCGTCGCAGGCGTTGACAAGCATCTCATCGAAGCCCCCCCGCCTGCCTCGCTGCACGCGAGGCCGACGGCGGCGGGGATGTGTTGCGATCCTTTGTGATTCCAACGGTCTGTCAGATGGCTCGCGCTGGCCGATCGCCAGGTAAATGGCTGCCAGCATGTGCCGGCGTTCCAGATTTTCCCGATCGATCAGCTGCTACCGGACCGCGAAGATGCGCTCCGATCTGAGCGGCTTCGTGCCCGCGGCCGGGTTTGACTGGGAAGGCATCAAGAGTCCCCGGCCCATCTGGACAACGGCCTCCTGTGCTGACAGGCGACCACCGGGTGCACTGCGGGGTCCATTTGCGTTGCAGCGTCCCTTCCAGTCATCGGTCGTGATCTGAGCTGCGCACGCCGAATACAAGATCTCACGGTTCAGCAGGCCCTCCCGGAGCATTCCGCCGAGCATTGGTAATTGTGATTCTCCCGCGCACTGCCGGCTCGACGAACAACATATCGGTGCCCGCGGCCTTGATCCGGCGGCTTGCAGCCCCAGCGCCGACCGCCGGCCCGTTGCCGGATCGGACGATGGCCCGGACTGCAGGCACCCCCAACCGATCGATGGTTTGCTGTTCGCCCTGCGATCCACGGCCGAACGACGCTGCAACGGGCTGAAGAAGGCACGGCGCATCGTCACTCGGCACGACCACACGACTGCCAGCTATCGGGGTTCTGTGGACATCGTCGCAACACGAAGCTGCTGCCGTCATTTGTCAAGAAAACCTAAAACTCAAACTGAGCGAATGCGCCAACCGTGAGCGGTTCGCCCGGGCGGATCTGGATCGGATTGCTGCCGAAACGAGCTTCGGCGTAGTCATTGTCCAGCAGGTTTCGGGCATAGATCCCGCCCAGGAACACTTCGGTTTCGTAGGTCACTTGCGCATTCAGAAGGAACCGGCTGTCGCTGCGCGTCTCCGGCGCATTCTCCGGTCCCTCAAAGGCTTTGCCGGTGAACGACGCATCGACCCCAACCGACCATTCGTCGTTAATGCTGTAAACCCCGCCGAAAGAGGCTGTGACCCTGGGCGCACCTGGGAACTCATTGCCGGTGAAGTCATTGGCGCCGCTGATATAGTCGACATACTCGGTCTGCGTGTACCCAAACGTCCCGAACACTTCCAGATCGTCGGTCGGGAAGTAGGTTGCCGCAAATTCGCCGCCCCAAAGGCGGGATTCACCCGCGTTTTCGATGATTGACCCGACGCCGAAGGGGCCCGGCCTGAGAACCTGTTGATCCTTCCACATCGTGTAGAAAGCATTCGCGTTCGCGGTGAGGGCACCATCCAGAAACTCTCCGCGCAGGGCAATCTCGAAGTTGTTCGTGAATTCGGGATCGTACTCCGTCAGCCCACTGCCGAAGCTGCCGGTGGATCCGCCGGCGCGGTAGCCCTGCTGGAACGTAAAGCTTGAGGTAAGGCCCGGCCTCCACTCGTAGGTGACCCCGAGCTTTGGCACAAAGGCGTCAAAGTCCGCTTCAGCGCGGCTTTCATTTAGGCCGAACCCGGGGAATGGCGGCGTCGGGCCGGGCGACAACAGGAACTCCGTCACGTTACGTTCTTCCCGATGCTCGCGGTCGTACCGTCCGCCGATGACGAAAGACAGACCAGGCAGAAAAGTGCCGGCGTCCAATTCCACCTCGCCAAAGACCGCGAGGTTCCTGATTTTTATGTCGCTGTCGCTTGTTGCTATGATGTTGACGCCCGGCGGAAGCGGGATCGGCGAGAGCAAGCTGCTGGTCCTGCCGTCATTCGCGAACTGGATGCGGCTGCGGGAGAAGAAGCCACCGATGACACCTGAATACCAATCGCCGTCAAACAGAAGCCGCAGATCCTGTTCGAAGATGGTGGTCTCGCCGTCACCGAAGTTCACCGCGGCATCCAGGGCGGTGCCGTCCAGGTCGAGCAGTGAACTGCCTTCCTGCCAGTAGTATGTGGTCTCGCCCTCCAGCCGCAGGCCGTCGGTGATTTCATAGGACAGTCGCAAACCGGCCATGCTCTGCTCTGTTCTGTTAAATTCGTCGACATCGGTGGTTTTCACCCGCTGATCCGGGAAGAGCGTGTCATCTAGGTCCAGAACGCCAACATCAGATTCTTGGTAGGAGAAGGAGACGACAGCCTCGAGATCATCTGTCGGATTCAGCCTCAGCTTTGCTCTGGCGCTATCCAGATCCGAAGGAACCGCGTCGTCGATGCCAAGTGTGGGGTTTTCTGTAAAACCGTTGCTGCGGCTGAGCTCGCCGGAAAACCGGAGTGCGACCTTATCCTCCCACAAGACCTGATTGACCGAAAACGCTCCCTCGAAGAATTCGTCTGTCGCCAACCCTACGCGTCCGCGGTACTCGTTCTCATAGATGGGATCACGAGATCGGATGATCACAGCCCCCGCCAGAGCGTTGCGGCCCTGTTGGGTCGATTGTGGTCCGCGAAGCACCTCCACCTGTTCAAGATCCCAGGTCGGCAGGAGGACGGTGTTAATGGCGCTCTGGGGCAGCGCGATGCCGTCGACCTGTACGCTGATCAGTGGCTCGGTCGAACCATCGAAACCGCTTTGATTGATCCCGCGAATGCTGAAGCCCCGGCGTCCGCCGATTTGCGAGACGTTTGGTGCGCGTTCGACAAAATCGTAGACGCTTTGATCTCCGCGCCGTTCGAGTTCGTCCCCGGTCGCGACTGAGACCGAAGTCTGCGCCTCCTGAAGCGTTCTTGTCTGCAACTCGCCCTGAACAACGATGTCGTCGCCGACCAGTTCCTCATCACCGAGTGCTGCGATAGCGTTGCCATTCTGTGTCACCAGGACACTGTTGTCGCCAACCAACCGTACGCCAAGGCTCGTGCCCGCCAGCATCCGCTGCAGCGCTTCGACGGGTGTCATTGATCCGGAAACCGCCTGACTGCGCTTTCCGGTCAACGCAAGTCGATTGGCGGCAATCTGAAGGCCGGTCTCGGACCCCAGCTCTGTGATGGCATCCGGCAGCGCCTGGGCCGGCACGTCAACCGGCTGGATCGCCTGCGCAGCGGCAGGCACGTGGGCCCATGGACCCAATACCAAGACAAGCGCTGTGGTTTGCAGAAATCTATTGCAGTTCATAGGTCCCCCCGCGGCGCGACGCGCCGATTTTTCCCGTGTCAGCCTAACAACGGTTGGGACGGGCAGACCTTTAGAAGATTTCTCGAACTTCTCAGCGCCGGATCACCGTGACGATCGAAGGGATGGTCGTCAGCGTTGCCCCTTCAAGCTCCGCCAAGAGCTTCAGCGCTGAAAGCGGATCAGTCAGATCGAAGGTTCCGACGATCGGCGTGTCTGCCAATGCGCCCTCGGTGATGATTACGTCGCCGGACAACCGGCGGTCGATGATGTCGGTGATCTGCCCGAACGTCAGCCCATCGGCGACGAGCAGGCCCCCGCGCCAGCTCGCGACTGTATCTGGATCGATGCCACTTTTTATTCCGCCGGTGTCCGCGTCCAGCAGCAACCGGTCTCCCGGGGCGAGGTTCCAGGACTCGTCATCATAGGTCACGGTCACCGCGCCCTCGGTCACGCTGACGACTGCACCGTCTGCAAGATGGCCTGCCTCGAATGCGGTTCCGGTGACCGATATCTGCAGGTCGTCCACGGTGACGACGAATGGCTCTGGGCGTCTCGTCACGTCGAAGAAGGCTGCCCCTTGCATCAAATTGACGCCGCGTATTCCGCCGTCCGTATCGTCGATCAGTGCAGAACCGGCATCCAGGGTAACCCGATCACCCGAGGCAAGCCGGGCCACCTCTGGCACGGCACCCGTCGCGATGTCGGCGAAAAGCATCACCCGAACAGGACCGGATGCCCAATATGCGCCTGCGCCAAGCGCGACCGCAAAAAAGAGTATTGGAAGTGTCTTCGGCCGCGATGTCCCACCTGTCTCGGTGACCTGCCAGACCGTCAGCATCTTTTCGTAGGCCTGCCGCTCCGCCGGACCGCGCGACAGGAAAACCGTCGCGAACGTGCTGCAGATCCGTATCATCCGGTGCATCGCGCAGCCGAAGAAAGATATCGGTCGCCTCGCGTATCAGGCGGTTTTCATCTTCATTCGGCATAGCTGCGGCTCTGTGGCTTGGCGTTTGCATGTAGAACGGAGCGGGGCATCCGATCTTTAGCGATCCAGTCGGTCCAGCGCACCCGAGATGTGAACGATCGCATCTGCAACCAGCTGACTTGCACGCGATTCTGACACGCCAAGGCGTTTTCCTGTCTCTTTCAGGGTCAGGTTCTCGACCCGTGCACATCTGAACGCGAACAGCGTTCGTGCCGGCAACTCCTGCAGCGCCCGAACGACGACTGCCAGACGCTGGCGGCCGTTCACAACCCGCTCGGCGTCAGGCGGTGCATCCTGAAGCAGGCGATGTGCTTCAAGCGCGCCGAATTCCAACCGGCGGCGCCTGTGCCAGTCGATCGCAAGATTCTTTACGATCCGCATCAGGATCGGACGGGCCTGATGGGCCGGATACTCGCGCTGGCTCCAGCGCAGCCAGCAATCCTGGACCAGGTCCTCGGCCACATGAACGTTCCCGACCACGGAACAGGCCACCACGATCAGATCATCGCGGTCCTTCACGAAAGCGGTCAGCGCAGGGTCTGACATTTCTCTTGCCATGAACGGTCTCCGTATGATCGCAGTGTCCGTCTGGCTCGATTTGCTCGACGCGCGCATCATAGAGCGCCCTGGGAAGGGTGCAAAAAATTTCCGTGGTGTTTGGCAATCATTTCAGGGGTGCTCGGCCCCTCAAAATTGCCGCGCGCAGATGAAGGCCATGAACTTCGCTCCTCAGCGTGGGTTTGCTGAGAGGGAGGCTTCGAAATCAGAATATCTTTGAAGGTCATCCCAACCGCACCTCGGATATCGCTGGCAAACTCAGCAGGCGAAATCAGCCCGCCATGCCGAGGCGAGGCGGGGAATTCCAGGCTCTGGTGACAGAAAGTTGGGTCTCAGAGCACGGTCTGGACGGCTTCCACCTCTATTCGAAGGGGGAAACGGATCACGGTCCATCAGTCAAAAAGGACGATGTCCAGGATTCTGACGTCTTCCGTCGGCCTGCCGATCGGATTATACGGGCGTGCAGCGTCAAATCACCTGCATGCAAGAGACAATGAGAGACCGACTTCCCGGCCGCATTCGCGCGCCGAACGACAATATCATCTGGGCCCCTTAGCTCAACTGGATAGAGCAGCGGACTTCTAATCCGCAGGTTGTAGGTTCGAGTCCTACAGGGGTCGCCATTCCTGCCAAGTGAGCAGCCAAGTCTGGGGGCAATCAGAGCCCCGGGTCCTAGGCAGCCTCCAACTGTTTGAAGAGCGCACGGAAGTTCTTTCGGGCATCGCCGGGATGGCGAATCTTCTTTGCGGCCTTCAGGTTCGACAGATCATCATCGACGACGATCAGGCCGACCATGCCCCATTCGTAGTGTGGAAGGCAGAGATAGCCGTAGATGCCGGGTACGGTCAGCGTCACGGTCAATTCCTCGTCGATCGCGCCGTTCCATGGTTCGGCACCCTCCGGGATCATCCCGCGCTTCGAGGCCGCGTTGTGGCCGCCATCTGTGGCGAGAAACTTGACGCTGTCCCCGGCAGCAATGCGCAGGATCGCGGGCTCGAAAACATTGACGAGATTTGCATCGCCGCAATCGGCGTTCAGCATCAGGACGGAGTGCAGCCCGTCGACGGCATCGGGTACGGGGCTGCGGGCGAGAGCCGGGGCGGTACAGGCCAGGGCGGCCAGCGAAAGGGTGAATTCACGACGAGTAGGCATGAACGACCAGATCCTCCTTTGGGCCGGCGTTGACATTCACATCACCACCGG
>JBCCMP010000178.1:0-9713 GCA_039026295.1 Pseudomonadota bacterium
ATGCCGCCTCCTGGGCCTTGTGTCCCCAGGCGCCGAACATCATGTCGGCGACGTAGGTCGCGTTCGATTGTCGCCGTTCGTCTGCCAGCCGCGCGGCGAGGGTTTCCAGGCCGATTTCTGCTTCTGTCACGGCGCCGCTGGCCAGAATGCGCGGCAGCACCGTCTGCACCAGACCTGCCAGCGGATAACCGCGGGTCGGCGTCTGCAAGACGGCCTCGGCGCGCACATCTGCGACATCCAAACCGGCACCGGACAGCAAACCGTAAAGCCGCAGTCCCATCGCCGGATCGGCGCCCTCGTGATCGATCATTGCCCTGACCCAGCCCAGAACCCGGTCGTGCAGCGGCAGATCAGCCAGACTGGCCGGGGTCATGGTCGCACTGTGCTCGTGCAGCGCGATCAGCCCGCCCGGGCGCAGCAGTTGCGACACACGGGTAATCGCGGCTGCAGGGTCTGGCAGGTACAGTAGAACCCGACGCCCGATCACGGCGTCGAAAGGTTGGTCATCTTGCTGGATCTCTTCAATCGGCAAAAGGCTGAAGGTGATATTGGAAAGCCCAAGTTCCTGAATGCGTTCTCTGGCCCGGTTAAGTGGTCCGGCTTCGATGTCGATGCCATGGACCCGCCCGGTTTCGCCGACAAGCCGGGCGGCCAGGATGCTGACATCGCCGCCGCCGCAGCCCAGATCGAGCACCCGCATACCGGCGGTCAGACCCGCGTCCTCTAGCAGTCGGCGGGTGAAGTCCTGCCCGATCGGCATGGAAATCATGTCGTCGTCTGTCATGTGGTGCTCAGACTGTCTGCGCCGTCGATTATGCGCGGCGCATTTGTTGCAGACCGGTTCACACACCCTCTCGCGCGGTCACCGCTCCAGGCCGACAGCAGCGGGCCATGCCCGCCGTGAACCGGGTCGGTCGTTGGCAGCGGTACGGCCGCGATCCGGTTTGCGGTATCGGGCGGGAACGGACCCGATGCCCGGGTAATTTCGTAGTCCTCCTGTCCGGGCGGATAGCCACCGCAGATCGCGAAATCGGAACTCGCACTGCGGCGGCAATGTCCGGTTCCCGCGGGCAGCACGATCGCGTCACCGGCAGAAACCTTTGCGATCGGACCCGACGGTCCGCCAAGCTGAATTTCAGCGTCGCCCGATGCAATGATCAGGGCTTCGTGGGCATTGGGGTGATAGTGATGGTAGTCGAAGACGGTATAGGTCCAGTTGCCGCCCCAGCCGTTCTTGCGCATCACGTCGATCACGTCCTGCGCCCCGCCGTCTGGTCGAACAGCCTTGCGCATGATCACGACGGGCAGATTTGGATTGTTTGGCACCACACCGCCATCTTCCAGAAACAAGGTCTCGACCCCCGAGACTGCCGTATCGAGCGCTTCTTCAGGCACTACGCCGGGAACCAGTTGCGCCGGGGAAGCGTTTCGACCACCGGGCCGGGCACGGACATGCCAAGGCGACCGACCACCTGGCTGTTTTCGACCAGCGCACCGCGATCGTGGATTGGAAGCAGGTACTTGAAGTTCTTCAGCAGCTTTTTGATCTGCGCCTTCTCGTTGCGTTTGGACCCTGCATGGTTTCCGGTAACCTGCGGCTCCATGTAGTTGTTCACGCGCACGTGGTTGATGATCTGATCGTTGAAATCGTAGATGACGTCACCGCAGATGCAGGCGAGCCCGTCGCCCACGTCGACAATCACATTCATCGACCCTTCCGTGTGGGCATAGGCAGGCTCGCACCAGACGCCGGGGATGATTTCTTCCGCCCCGGTGATCTCGAGATCCAGGAAACGAATTGCCTCCGGCTCATAGATCCGCTCAACCAGGTGCAGAATGTCGGGCTTCGGATATTGCGGGTACATGATGCCCGAGACCGAGAATTCCATTTCCTTGCGGTTCAGCACAACAGTGGTGTTCATCGGGAAGTCGTCGTCATTTCCGGCATGGTCGATATGCAGGTGCGTGTGCAGGATGTAGCGCACATCACCGGGCTTCACTCCGTACCGGGCCAGTTGCTGCTCCACCGTGTTCTCGTGATAGCAGTGGCCGCGCATGCCCAGCGTTTCCATGATCTGGTTGTCGCGGTAGCCGGTATCGACCAGGATCGGGTACTCGCCCCCCAGAATAAGGAAGCCGTAGGTCGCCACCCGGCGGACGCGTCCGCATTCGTGGCCGAGGACCAGGAAGGATGTTTCAAGTTCGATGTCCCCGAAGTCGAGAACGTGAATTTCCAGGGCCATTTGGTGCTCCCTAAGTCTGCATGGCTGTTGTGCCGGATGTTTGGGTTCCGAACGGTGCCGGTTCAGCGATCCGCGTCGGCGCGTGGCAGCGCCTGCCGCTTTGTGATGTGACCGGAAAACTGAACCGTCTGAAGCGTGGTGAGGTGATCATGCCGCGCGCCTCCAGGCGTGGGCCATGGTCAACAGATGATCGACCGTACGGGCCGTATCGGCGGCATCTGTCAGGCTGGTCAGCCAGGGCCGAATGGCGCGGAGGCCTTCGGTCTGTGGCTCTGCCCCGATCGGCAACGGCGTCAGCCAGTCAAAACGCCAGGTCAGCCGGGCCAACCGGGCGGCGCTGAGGATCAGGGCGTCGGGCGTGCCGCGCTCCAACCCGTCGGACAGCACGGCCAGCGCCGAGCCGCGTGCATGCCCTGCGTAACGGGGAACATCCAGAAACGCCGTCAGCGCGTCGCCGATCCTGGTGCCGCCATCGATATCCGCGATCAAGGCACCTGCCCGGGCAAGCGCCTGATCCAGCCGACGCGGCCTTAAGGCAGGGGTAATCCGGGTCAGGCGCGTTCCCAGCGTAAAGACCTCGACCCGCTCTGCGATCTGCACCAGGGTGTGCGCCAGCGTCAGCGATGCCTCTGTTCTGTCCCGCATCGAGCCCGATACGTCGATCAGCACGACCAGCCGCCGTTGACGCATCCGGCGCTTGCGCTGCGCAAGCTGGATAATCTCGCCGTCGTTTCGGGCTGCTGCGCGCAGGGTCCGCCGCAGGTCAATCTGGTCGCCATTGCGTGCGATCTGGCGACGCCGGGATCGCCGCTTCGGCAACCGCGCCGGACCCAGCCGTGCCAGTCGCGCCAGAGCGTCGTCGCCGGTTTCGATCAGCGCCCGCTGACCCAGCCGCTCCAACTCCGTTGCGTCCTCTCCGGCCTCGTCTTCCTCCGGTTCCTCGGGGATCTCGGTTTCGACACCCTCGGGTTCATGGGCTTCGGTGTCTTCTTCTTCCCCCTCGAGAGCGGCGGGCATCGAGACGCCGAGGAACCAGGCATCGAACAGATCGTTGAACTCCTGTTGCCTGTCGTGCGGAATCGCCAATAGCGCGATACCCGACCGGCGAATGTCCGCGACATTGCCGGGGCCAAGAAGGCCGATCCCCTCGATCCATGCCATCGTCTGGTCAGGCGACACGGCAAAGCCATTCGCGCGCAGGATCGAGGCGAAGACCACGAAAGGGTGGGCGGCCCGCGGCAGATCGGTTCCATCGATCTGGTACATCAGGCGGCCTCCCCGGGCAGGAAAGCATCGAGACGCGGCGCCAGATAGGTCAGGTCGTCCTGATCTTTCAGGGCGACGCCGATCGCCCGGCGGAACGCAGCGGGCCAGGTGCTGCCCTGGGCGTTGAGCAAGGTCGCCGCCTCGGCCCATTCGATGGTCTCCGCGACGCCGGGCGGTTTGGTCAGCGGTTCCTGCCGCATCAGGCCGACACTGGCGACGACCGCATCGGCAGTGGCCTGCGCGACCGAGGACGCGCGGGCCATCACGATCCGCGCTTCCAGCAGCGGGTCCGGATAGTCGATCCAGTGATAAACGCAGCGTCTTCGAAGCGCTTCGTGCAGATCGCGGGTACGGTTCGACGTCAGAACCACGACCGGCGGGCGCGGCGCACGGACCGTTCCCGTTTCGGGTATCGAAATGGTGAAGTCTGACAGGAACTCCAGCAGGAAAGCTTCGAATTCGGGGTCGGCGCGGTCGATCTCGTCGATCAGCAGCAGGGTGGTCTCTGGTGCCTGCAGGGCCTGCAACAGCGGCCGGGCGAGAAGGTAGTCATCGCCGTAGACATTCACGAACTGCTCCCCGGCCTGCCGTATCGCCAGCATCTGGCGGGGATAGTTCCATTCGTAAAGCGCGGCAGACTGGTCGATCCCCTCGAAACATTGCAGCCGGGTGACCTGCCGGGTCAGGACCGCGCCAAGGGCCTTTGCCGCCTCGGTCTTGCCGACCCCGGGAGCCCCCTCCAGCAGCAATGGTTTGCCCAGCGCCAGCGCCAGATAGGCTGCCGTGGCCAGCCCGTCATCGGCCAGATACTGGGCACCCTGCAGGGCAGCCTGCAGATCGGCTGGCGATCTGATGCCGGCTATGGTGGCGGTTACCGGCATCAGCGCTGGCACCAGCCGTTGGCGCAGGGCGGGATTTCGGCCCGCCGTGCGGTGGGGTGGAACCCAACCCTAGGTTTCTTCACGCGACCGCTCACCCCGGCCTCCCCTGCGGCCGGGCTCCGCCATTCGCCTTGATCCCGCGCAGGACCTTTTCCGGCGTGATCGGCAGGCTGTCACAACGCACGCCCACCGCATTGTAGACGGCATTGGCAATCGCGGGCAGCACCGGATTGGCGCACATCTCTCCCGGCCCCTTACCGCCGAAGGGGGCGTCCTGCGCCGGTCGTTCCAGAATCGAGATGTGGTGGGGCGGCGTGTCTCCCGGCCCCGGCATCAGGTAGTGATTGAAGTCCTCGGGCCCGTGCGCGCGATCGGGATAGTAAGGCTCGGTGGTTTCGTAAAGCGCGTGGCTGACCCCCATCCACGCGCCGCCGATCAGCTGCTGTTCGACCAGCTTGGGGTTCAGGGCCCGTCCAACCTCGTAGGCCGAATTGATCTGCGTGACCTCGACCTCGCCGGTTTCATCATCCACGGTCAGATCGACGATCAGCGCAGCGTGCGCAAAAGACGAAACCGGGGTCATCTCTCCGGTTTCCGGGTCGACCTCGGACAGGGGAACCAGAAAGATCCCGCGCCCGGCCAGCGTCCGCCCCTGCCGGAACTGTGCGGCCTGGGCCGTTTTCTCAACGGTGATGCTGCGCGACGGCGCACCGCGCACGTGGATATTGCCCTTGCCGTCGGTGACAAGGTCGGCAGCGTTCACCTCCAGTTCATCGGCGGCGGCTTCCATCATCTGATGACGCGCTTCTGATGACGCCCGGATTACGGCATTGCCCATGCGGTGCGTGCCGCGGGATGCAAAGGACCCCATGTCATGGGGGCCTGTATCTGAATCCGCCGTGTCGACGTAGACGTCGGCGATGGGCACGCCCAGCGACTCTGCCGCGATCTGGCGCATGACCGACTTCACGCCCTGCCCCAGATCAATCGAGGACAGCGTGACCATGAACTTGCCATCGGGCGTCGAATGCACCAGCGCCTGGCTGGGATCTCCGCCCAGATTCATGCCGATGGGGTAATTTATGCAGGCAACGCCGCGACCCGGGTGGACGGTCATCTGCGCCTCCCCCTGACGAAGCCGGAAACGCCTTGGCGCCGTGGTGACACTGGGACCGCCTCCTCCGATGGTGTCAGTGCCTCTGGTGGCGGCGCTGGCGGAACCGTACTTGGCGGTGGAGGCGCAGGCACCGTCGGCGGTGCAGGTGGCGGAGACAACGGACGGCCGGAACCACCAGATCCGTTTTGTGCGGCAGGCTGATAGGCTGCGGGCAGACTTGGACCCATCGTTCTGACGGGTTGCAGCGGGTGCAATGGCGGTGGCGGCGCAGGCGCAGCAGGTGCCTGCGCAGGAGGAGGTGCCGGCTTGGGCGCAGCCGCAGGGGTTGGCACTGGCGCCGGGACCGGCATTGATGCTGGCGTGGGCGTGGGTGCTGGTGCCGGGGCGGCAACAGGTCCCGGTTCCGGCTGCGTGACGCCGTTCCGAAAGCCCAGTCGGTCAGCGTCGGGGATCATCTCGGAATCCTGCGGGGCGTTCCCCAGCGCAGACGTCGCAGTGGGCGACACATAGCCCGCCGCGACGAGCCCCCGTTCCGTTGTCCCGGCGCCCGGATCCGGCGCATGGCCGTCCTGACGGCGCTGGCCGATCTGCCCGGCCCGGTCGGTCGGGGTCTCCGGGATTTCGGCCCGCCAGCCAATGCCGCCGCCAATCATCGATGATGCGGCAAGGGCATCCGGCCCCAAACGCCAACCGGCCTTCTGGGCGACGACCTGCGCTGACTCGATCAGGGCGCAGTTCTTCGCCTCACGCCGATGCGCCTTCATGTCGCCGTCGCGATAGGCATTCAGGATGCGCAGTTCTATCGGGTCCATCCCGACCGCCTCGGCCACCTTGTCCATGTGACATTCGATGGAGAAATCGACGCCCGTGATCCCGAACCCGCGCATCGCAGTGGCCGGGGTCCGGTTCGTGAAGACACAGAACGCGTTCGCCGCAACGTTGGGGATCGTGTACGGCCCCGGCAGGTGGCCGACACATTTCTGCACGCCGTAGGAGGTCAGGCGCGTATAGGCCCCGGCATCGAAGAACCCGGTGAACTTCCGTGCGATGATCTGGCCATCGCGCATCACGCCGTCCTTGATGCGCCAGCGTTCGGCGCCGCGCGGGGCCGAGACCTGCATCTCCTCCGCCCGGTCCCACTGATATTTCACCGGCCGTCCGGTCAGCAGGCAGCCCAGTACCGAAAGCGGCTCGTGATGGCTGTCGACCTTGCCGCCGAACCCGCCGCCGACCGTACCGCCGATGAAGTGCAGGCGAGATGACGACATACCCAACTGCTTGGCGGTGACACCGACCGAAAAAAACAGCGCCTGCGTGCCCGTGTAGCAGACGATCCGGTCATTGGTTTCCGGGGCGGCGATCGCGCCGCCGGTCTCGATCGGCGCCTGCTCGATCGGGGCCATCTGATAGGTGGCCTCGACGATGTGATCTGCCCGCGCGAACGCGGCCTCGACGTCGCCGAACCGCAGCTTCTGGTGATCGTAGCGGTCGTGGTAGTCGAACGTGTTGTTCGGGTATTCCTCGTTGACCACCGGCGCGCCGGGGGTCAGCGCCTCCTCGACATCCCAGACATGGGGCAGAACCTCGTAATCAACCTCGACGGCCGCCGCGGCTTCCTCCGCAGCCCGCATCGATGTCGCAATCACAGCGATCAGCGGCTGGCCCTTGTAGGCAACCTTGTCTGCCGCCAGCAGCGGCTCGTCGTCCCGCCCGAACTCGATCAGGCTGAGCAGCGTGTTCATGTTAACCGGGATATCGGCGGCCCGGATCAGGCGGACGACGCCGGGCATCGCTTCGGCGGCAGACGTGTTGATTGACCGTACACGCGCATGGTGATGCGGCGATCGCGTGCAACGCATGTGCAACAGCCCGTCGAACAGGTTGTCATCGTAATAGGGCGACCTGCCGGTGACATGGCCCAGAATATCCTGACGCACGGTCGGCTGGCCGACCTCAAGCAGATTGTCATCCCGCTCGTCGGCAAACAGATCTTTCCGGTATTCGACCTGGTTCATGCGGGCCTCCCGACCGCAGTTCCCACCACAGTTCCCACCGTATTCCCGACCGCTCTCCGCGGGGCACGGGCCGCGGTCAGGATCGCCTCGACGATCGGCTCGTAACCGGTACAGCGACAGAGATTGCCCGAGATCGCCTCGATCACCTCGTCCCGCGTCGGACTGGGATTGCGGTCCAGCAAGGCTTTCGCGGACATCAGCATGCCGGGCGAACAGAACCCGCACTGCGCCGCAAAACCATCGATGAAGGCCTGCTGCAGGGCGTGCAGATCGGGACCGTTGGCAAGACCGTTCGTGGTCTCGACGTTCTGGCCTTCGACGGTTTCGGCGAGGGTCAGACAACTCAGCCGCGGCTGTCCGTCGATCATCACCGTGCAGCTTCCGCAGGTCCCCTGTCCGCAGCCGAACTTGGGGGTCAGATCGCCGAGATTGCGGCGCAGCACCTCCAGCAGGTTCGCGCCGGGATCGACGAAGGTGGCGGCTTCGGCGCCGTTAAGGGTGAAGGTGACAGGCGTCTTCGCCATCACGCGTCCCCTAGCAACAACCGGCGCAGATGTACCGGGGCAACCTCGCGCCGATACCAGGCCGAGGCCAACGCGTCATCGGGCGGATCCAGACCATCGGTGGCAGCGGCAAGGGCGGGTGTCACCCCTTGTGCTGTCAGGTCCGCGCCTTCAAGGGCCCGCTCGACTGACAGCACGCGCAGTGGCTTCGGCCCCATGGCACCGTAAGCCACCCGCACGCCCGAAAGCCGCCCGGCAGACCGGTTCAGATGCGCCGCCATCGACAGGACCGAGATGCCCTTTGGCTTGACCCGGCTGACCTTCCGGAAGCGGAACGCATCGCCCATCGGGCGCGCCACTGAAATGGCGGCCACCAGCCCGGATTGCCGCCGGTTCGCCAGGAAATTCTCCAGTGGCATCTCCCCCCCGCCCGAGAGATGGACGACCGCGTCCAATGCCAGAAGGGCAACGGCCAGATCGCCGTAAGGATGCGGCGCGCAGAGGTTGCCGCCAACTGTCGCCTGTGCCCTGACCTGCGGGCCGCCGACCGCGCGGGCGGCCGGGGCCAGAAAGTCAGTCTCCCGTGCCGCGATCAGGCCAGCCATGGTGACGCCCGCACCGATCCGGATGCGGCCACCGTCGGCGCGAATGTCGTCCAGTCGCTCGGTCGTGCGGACAATCCGGGTCACGTGGGGGCTGGTGTAGTTCACGGCCCGCATCACAAGGGTGCCGCCGCCCAGAAAACGCGCGCCCGGTCCCATGGCGGCGGCGGCTTCGGCCAGGGTTGCCGTGGTCACGACCTCAAGCATGGCCCAGACCCATGTGGGTGCGGATCGCCTCGAACCCCGCGGCATAGATGTCGTTGCCGACCATCGCCGCCAGATCAGGCCCTTGGCCTGCGGGCGTGTCGAAACGGCTTTCCCATTCCCAGAAGGTCTGATCCCGGTCGGTCACCGGGAAAAGGCGGACATGGGCGACGTAGTTGAACAGGGGCACCGGGGTATCCAGCAGGCAATAAGAGAAACTCTGTTCCAGATCGCTAAGCGTCAAAAGCTGTTCGCGCAGGTTCTCTCCGCCCGCCAGCCGGAAGTTGCGCACGCATCCAACCCTGTCTGACGGCTGGCCCCGCTCGATCTGGCTGGAGGCAACAGCGGGGTGCCACTGATCATGGCCGTTGAAGTCGCGGATGACCTCCCACACGGCCTCGACCGGCGCATCCATGATGGTGGAGCGGATGACGCGCGGCATCAGGTCATCAGGCAGGGCGCGGCGTAATCCCACCCTGTTCCCATTTGGCGCGCTGCAGTCACGCCCCGCCCCCGAAATGCCGCTTCAAGGCATCGAACCCGACCTGAAAGACGTCGGTTCCGATGCCGTTCACCAGATCGGTCTCGTCATCCGGGGCGCAGTCAAATTCGGCGGACCATTCGATGAAGGTTCGGTCGCCCTCGGTCACCGGGGTCATGCGCAGGGTGGCGATGTACTCGGTCAGCGCCATCGGTGACTCCAGGATCGAGTAGGTGCAGAACATGTCGTAATCGCTCAGCCCCAACAGCTGTTCACGGATATTGTCGCCATTTTGCAGGTTGAAATTACGGATGCAGCCGACCTTGTCGGCAGGCAGCGCGTCCTCGATCCGGCTGTCCCGGATCAGTGGATGCCACCTCGGCAGGCCGTTGAAATCGCGC
>JBCCMP010000179.1:0-9667 GCA_039026295.1 Pseudomonadota bacterium
GCGGATCGCCTCGAGCGGTGTGACGGTGGTTGACGATGGCACGATCCCGGATCGTCGCGGGTCTTTGACCATCGATGACGAGGGCACGCCGACGAACAGGACCACGCTGATCGAAGACGGAATCCTGGTCAGCTACATGCAGGATCGCCAGAATGCACGGTTGATGGGGGTGCCGGCGACAGGGAACGGGCGGCGCGAGAGCTATGCCCACATTCCCATGCCGCGCATGACCAACACGGTGATGGAGTCCGGCGATGCCGATCCCGAGAGCATCGTCGCCGATGTGAAGGACGGGATTTACGCCACCAATTTCGGCGGCGGGCAGGTCGACATCGCCAACGGCAAGTTCGTCTTTTCATGCACCGAGGCCTACAGGGTGAAAAACGGCAAGGTCCTGCACCCGGTCAAAGGGGCGACGCTGATCGGCGACGGGCCATCGGCTCTGCGCCAGATCCGGGCGATCGGCAATGACAGCCGCATGGATCCCGGGATCGGCACCTGCGGCAAGCAGGGTCAGGGCGTGCCGGTGGGCGTCGGTCAGCCGACGCTGCTGATCGACGGCCTGACAGTGGGCGGCGCGGGCTGAGCGGCGCGCATACCGGTCAGGCGGTCTCTGACAGCGTGATAATCGGTTTCTCGGACTCGCCGCACTGGGCGGCAAGTCCGGTGACAGTGATCACCCCCCGATGATCTGGTTCTCGAAGGTATCGATCACGAAGCTCAGAGTGTCGCCATTCGACACTGTTCGCTCAAGCTCGGTCAGAACGTTCGAGAGATTGAAGAACTGATCCGCCGCCGTATCGGCATCGTCGCCATCGACCCCGACGAACACATCGACCACGCCGGGTTCGGACGGAAGGTCGATCTGGGTATCCGCGAAGACGAAGGCACCTGCTGCTGCATCAAAGGTCAGATCGCTGGCATCGATCCCCGGCACCAGTGTCGGTGTTCCGTTCGTTGTGATGGTCACAACGAATTCGACGACGGTGCCGTTGCTCGCGGTATCGGGCGGCGAGCTGATCAGGGTGTCCAGCATGAAGGACTGGCCCGGAGTGATGACATCGATCATGCCGTCATCGTCCACACTGTCCAGAACCAGGGAGGTGAATGCCTGCGATCCGTCCAACGCGACGACGTTGATGTTGGCATCGAAACCGCTCGGATCGGTCAGAAAGCTGACGATCGGAGATGGATCCTCGCCGTTGACGAAGAAGCTGCCCGGACCGCCAACTCCCCCGCCATCGCCGGGGCCGCCGGAGAAGGCATCATCGGTGGTGAGGATCACGATGTCATCGACATCCGCGCCCTTCGGCACGCCGAACGAGATCAGGTAGTCCCCGGCCGCCTGCAGCGCCGCTGCGACATTGAACTCTCCCGGGGCCGGGGTGGAGGGGTTGAAGAGGCCTTCGAAGAACTGCGGCAATGTCCCGGCATCGCGTTCGGCGAGAATTTCGCCGGCCGTCGGGGTCATCGTGCCGATCACACTGGTCTCGCCCGCCAGGATCAGGTGCACGGGCTGGTCGGGAGAAAGCGTTGCCGCGCGATCGACGATCTGGGCCAACATGTCGTCGATGACGGTTTGCTGTCCGTCATTGTTCAGATCATCAAGCCCCGCGAAGAAGAATGGATCGACATCACCGAGGGTGCCGTAGGTGCTTGGCGAATAATCCATGATGATCGTGATCGACTGCGTCGCATCCCGTTCCGTGATGATACTGCCGCCCAACGTGAAAGAGGGATCTCGGGCAACCCCGGCATCGACGTCCTGTACGTCGCTTCCGGGATTGATCTGGATCGGGTCGGTGATGCCGAGGCCATTCGCCAATTCGGCGACGACGTCGCTGTCAGTGCTTTCGTCGCCCTGTCCGGGCGGGATAAAGGCTTTCCCGGTTTCGGGTGTGAAGCCGACCCGGTACGTGCCCTGAGCCAAACCCGTGAAGCTGTACACACCGTCATTCTCTTCGCCCTGCGCCGCAAGGCTGAATGTGTCGACGGTCTGCCAGACACCCTGTTGAACTTCCAACTGCAACTCGATGATCGCATCGACAATGCCGATATCGCCCTGCGTTTCGGTGTTGGAGTTGTCGAGATCGCAGAAGTACCGGCCGGAAATCTGTCCCGTCATCGGGTCTTCTATGCCGGCATCGACGTTTTCGAGTATGCCGCCCGGCGGGATCGTTACCTCACCCGTCAAACCGGTTGCGTCGACATCCGAGTCGTCGGCATCAAAAGCATTGCCTCCGACATCCTGTTCGACAAAGACGAAGCCGCCCGGGTCCGGCGGGAACTGCACCTTGTAGGTTCCCGAAGGCACATCGGCGAAGGTGTATACGCCGTCGCCGTCGGTGATGGCCGTCAATCCTGTCGGCGCACCCGCCGCCGTTACCAGAGCAATCGTGACGCCAGCCACGCCTGCTTCAACGCCGATGCCGCCATCGCGGCTATCGTCGTTCGCGTCGATGAAATAGCGTCCGGTCAGGGTGCCGGTCTCGTCGACATCCTTCACTTCGACCGAGATGTGCTTTTCAACCGATTTCGCTTCGCCCTCGCGGACGAAGACCAGATCGTCGATCGCGCCGGAGCCCTTCAGCGTAATCGTCATGGATGCGACACCGGCGACGTCGCCGAAATCGATGGTCTGCAGGGTTCCGTTCGGGATCGACGGGATGACGAAGGTGGCAATGGTGTTCCCATCGACATCGAAGAGGTCGATCGTGCCGCCCGCTTCCTCGGTATCCAGAACAACGATGGACTGCACGGTGGACGGCGTGTCGAAGGTTGCCTCGATCGTGCCGCCGTGGGCCTCGTCATCCGGGTCTGAGGCATCGCCGTCTTCCGAGATGATCAGGACGTTGCCCTGGGCGGCCTGTCCCAGATCCCCGTCCTGACCGGTCGGATTCGCGGCATCGAAGATCATGGCATCGTTGAAGACACCGTCCGTATCCTGGGACCGGATCGCCGTGAAAGTGACGCCGTCGAGCGCCAGCACAGGGCCATCGCCTGCCGCCAGCGCCGAGCCCAGCGCATCGGCGGAGAAGTTCGCGGTGACGGTTTGCGGCTCGGCACCGGCCGAGGCGCGAACGGTCACTTCGTAGGTCCCGTCGAGGCCTGCATCGGTCGGGTTTTCAAAATCCGGAGCGTCGATGAACGTCAGCCTGCCCGACACAGGATCGATCTGGAAGAGAGCGGCATCTGCGCCGCCCGAGATCTCGTAGACCAGATCCGGCTCGCCGATCGTCGTGCCCTTGTCCGGGCAGTCGATCGTGAGATCCAGATCTGTGACGTAGGTCGTGTTTTCCTTGATGCAGATCGGGGGCTCGACCTTGGGTCCGACTGCGAACAGCCAGTCCTGCGCGCCTGCCGGATCCTGTCCGTCGACCAAAAGCCAGCCCCAGCCCGATTTCCCATCGAACCCGCGGTGACCCTGATCGTCGTCCGTATCGCCGAAGCGGAAGCTGAAGGGATTGTCGCCGGCCTTGTCGGTCAGCGTCTTAGTGTCGACAACGTTGCCGTCAGCATCCAGTTGGCTGATGGTTCCGGTACCGTCGCCCTGCTTTGCCGCCGTGACGACCAGATCGTTGTCACCAAAGGCCTGCTCGACCATGTCGTAGGTAAAGTCTATCTGGAAAAGCGACGTGCTTTCGTAGCTCGACCCGATATCCCTGCCGCCGACTGCCGTGCCGTAGATGTGGATGGTCGAGCCATCAACTGTCACGAACATTGCGGCACCTTCAGCCTCGAAATCGAAGGTGTAGACGCCTGTATCGAAAACGTTGTCCAGCCGAAGCCCGTAGAAAGGCGCCGCCTCTGCGCCGTCAGGATGGTTGAGCAGCTTGAAGGTGCAGGGCTCGGTTACAATCGGCTCTTCCTTCAGGCCGGCATCGACATCCTTGATCTTGTCGCCCGCGGCGACCGTGATCACATCGGTCAGCCCGAACTCACCAGCATCCGAGTCGATGGTGTCATCATCGCCGACATCCTTGGCGGTGAAGACCGTGCCGTCGGGATTGACGAACTGAACCTGGTATTCGCCTTCTGGAACGTTGTCGAAGGAATAGGACCCGTCTGCCGCCGTGATGGTCGTGATCGGATTGCCCGCCTCGTCCAGAACCGGCTCCAGTTCTCGGGTCAGAAGGCGGACCTCGACCCCTTCTTTGCCGGGCTCTTCCTCGACAATGGTCTGATCCGCGCCCTTGAGTTCTATCTTGTCGATGCGGACAAACTCGCCGTGGTCACCATCGACCCAGAGCTGGATCTTGTCGCCCGCCTCGATCGGCAGGTCTTCGATGGTGAATTGCGAGAATCCGCCATTATTGGACCCACCGCCATCACCGTCGCGGTCCAGCTTGATCTTCCCGACCTGCTTTCCATCAACCTTGACGATGATTTCGGACCGGCCATCGTTTTCGTCCTGCACGAAAACGGTCAGATCATAGGTACCGGTTTTCCCATCAAAATCGGTCCAGAGATCGCCGTCGCCACCGGCCTTTTTAAGGCGAGCCAGTTCGCCACCGGACGCTTTCTTGCCATGCACCGTCTGGAAGTTCCACTTGTGCATGTCCTCGGCTTCGATCGTGTAATCGCAGCCTTCGACAACCGTCGTCGTCTCATCAAGTCCGTCACAATTGGTGTCGCAAAAGACGCGGCCGCTGATGGAACCGACGGCAAGCTTCAGCCCGGCATCCACGTTGTGGACTGTCTGACCTTCGCCGACATGGATCGGGTCGGTAAACCCATCCGGGTTGGCGTCCGAGTCGTAGTGTTCGTCGACGCCGGAGTCTTTCTGCGAAAACGCATAGCCATCGGGTTTGGGGAACTTAACCTTGTAGTCGCCCGGCGGGACATCGAATACGTAGGCGCCATGGGCATCGGTCAGCGTTTCTGCAACGAAATTGCCGTCACCGTCGAACAGCTCGATCTTGGCACCGGCGATGCCTTCGTCCCAGGTGCCGGTGTCATCGTTCCATTCATTGTCATTGCAATCGGCGTCCTTGGTAAGACGGCCCTTGATCGAACCGGGGTTCGCTTTGCCTTCGACCTTGATCGTGACCTTTGCCCAGTCGCTGCCGCCATTGCCGTCAGAGATGTCATATTTGACGACGACTTTCGTAATCTCGCCCTCTTTCAGATAGTCGAAATCGCCGTCGGCATCGAAGTCGATGCGCCCGTCCTTGGTGATCTTGACCTTGCCCTTGTCGAGGTGGATCCACTTTCCGACGTTGGACGACCGGCCATCCACGCCAGAGACATGCAGAGGGTCGCCGTCAGCGTCCGTATCGTTCGACAGGACATTGCCGTCCAGGTCACCGCCGCTTTCGTCCTCGTAAACGGTTATGCAGTCATTCTTGGCGTCGGGCGCTTCGTTCTTTGCGCCGGCATCCAGACACTTGTAGTCGAGCCATTTGTCGTTGGTGACATTGCTGCGTTCCATGACGGTGAGTTCGGCGCCCGGGGGGGGCGTGCCGTGACCATCGCCGTTGTAGAATGTGAAATAGTCCTGGCCGTCGCCTTCCTGCTCGATCTCGATCATCTTATACCGGTGACCGTTCTGGTCTTTCACCCAGAACCATTGCTCGGCATAGATCTGGCCGCCGTTTCCGACATCGTTGCCTGCGCGATCGTCAATCGAAGCGGTCTGCCCATGCTTGTCGTTGGCATTTTCGTTCTTGTGACTGTCACCGGACAGGAACGGGTCGTTGTCCTTCACTGAAATGCAAAGCGATGCGGTAGGCATTTTGAAGGTTGTGCCGCTTTTCACATTGCCGACATCCAATTCCGCTTCGCTGAATGCCGTGAATTCAAAAGTCTTGTAGGTCATGGAATTCTCTCCAGTCGCAAAATGCGCGCACGCTTCATCCGTCTGACGCCCGTCGCGGTGCCGCAGGAATTAGGCAGCGCGACGCAATCACTTCGCCACAATTTTACCGCAAATCTGCCACGTTTTATAGCGGTGCTTCAGTCACAATTTTTCCTTTAATCACTGGATTTTCGGAATACACCTTAGGTTGTCATTAAGATTTTATTAATCGGTATTATCGACATTATTTTTACAGTACTTTGCGCGAAATATGGCAAATCTCACTTACAATTTGCAGACGCGCGCCCAAACGGATTTGGGTGATGCAGTTTATAGTTGAGCCAAGGCAAGTCATACTCGCAAAGAGCGATGGTTTGATCGAACGGAAGGCAGGCCAGCTCCAGCGCGGCTCATCGCATTTACTGAAATTTTGCTAAATGAAAAAGACGCGATGCCAAATCGCAATTTGCGAAAATCTTACCCTTGGTAGGTCGATTATCGTTTAAGTTGCGCGGTGGCAGCACGCGCGCCCTGTCGATTATTTTTGTATCTCGCGCCATACGCAGGCACCCAGCAACGAATCCTAACGTTCCAGGCAAAGGCGATGCACCCGAACAGAATTTTCCGTACCAATGATTTGGGTCAGGGCATTGCGTTTGCCCAAAGCCGTGGCTTCGGCATTCTGACCGTGACCGGGCCTGACGGTGTTCTGGCCAGTCATGTTCCGTTCGTTGCGGAAGCCGATGCGATCGACATGCACCTTGTCAGGTCAAATCCGATCGCCCGATTGCTGCGCACGGGGGACTTGGAAGCACTACTTATCGTCTCGGGTCCGGACAGTTACGTTTCGCCGGACTGGTACGGGATCGATGATCAGGTTCCGACCTGGAATTACGTCGCCGTGCATTTGCGCGGAACGCTAATGGCGGAAGACGAGGCGGCGCTACGCCCGCACCTGAGCCGCCTTTCAGCGCGGAACGAGAACCTTTTGCTGCCGAAAAAGCCCTGGACGATGGACAAGAACCAGCCGGAGACGCTGGAGAAGATGATGCGCATGCTCGTCCCGGCCAAGATGGCGCTGCGCAGCATCGATGCGACCTGGAAGCTGAACCAGAACAAGCCGGAGCATGCGATCCACGGCGCCGCAGACGGTGTGGAGGCCAACAGTCTCGGCCACGGAACGCAGCACCTGGCCGATCTGATGCGAACCTGGCAACGGGGTTAAGCCGGTACCGCTTTGCGCTTGACTATTGTGCCTGCCACGCTCTCGGCCCTGCGCTTGGCCGCGCCATCAGCCGAGTGCCTGGCCTCGCCCTTGTACCAAAGATGCTGCAGCCCCATATCCTCCGTAACGGTGGTGCCGCCGGGCGGGCCACCCAATTGAGGTTGCTCTTCGAGGACGCTCGCGCATGTCACGCATATCCTTTGCATCGCACCCGTTTTTGCTGGGTTTCGAACAGCTGGACCAATTGGTCGAACGCACGGTGAAATCCGGTGCGGACAGCTACCCTCCCTACAATATCGAGCAGCGCGGCGAAGATGCCTATCGCATCACCCTGGCCGTCGCGGGCTTTGCGGAAGAAGATCTGGCGATCACCCTGGAGGACGGGCATCTGGTCGTTCGCGGCAAACAGTCCGAGACCGGCGAAGACCGGATTTTTCTGCATCGCGGGATTGCCGCACGGCAATTTCAGCGCAGTTTCGTACTAGCAGATCGTGTCGAGGTCGAAGCCGCGTCGCTGGATTGCGGATTGTTGCACATCGATCTGGCCCGTCGTCCACCGGACGTTGTGGTGCGGACCATCAAGATTGATGCGTCCTGAGGATTATTGAGCGGAGAATGAGACATGACGGAAGAATTTTCATCTGAGATGGAATCGAACATCGTCTACGTGCGCGAGGCCGAACCCGAGCAGTTGCCGGATGAAGTGCGCAATGTTCCGGGGAAGATCTTTTCGATCCACGACGAGTCAGGAAAGATACTCGCCCTGGCCCGCGACCGCTCCATGGCGTTTGCAGTCGCGCGGAACAATGACATGACGCCGGTAAGCGTTCACTGAACCAAGCAGCCTCGCCGCATCATTCGCGCCGCATCAGGCAGCGCGCGATTCGGTCATTTCCACCAGCAACGCATAAAGCGCTGTGGGGTCATCAGCGGACCGAAGTTTCTCACGAACCGGTTCGTCCCGCAGCAACCGCGACACCCGCGCGAGGGCGCGCAAATGGTCCGCTCCGGCCTGTTCGGGTGCCAGTAACGTAAAAAGCAGATCTACCGCCTGACCGTCGGCGGCGTCAAAATCAAGGGGCTTCTCCAGTCGCACGAAGATACCCACGATCCTTTCAAGTCCCTCAATCCGCGAATGAGGTATGGCAACGCCTGATCCCATCGCCGTAGAGCCGAGTTTTTCCCGCTCAAGCAGGCCTTCCGTGACCGACCGGCAATCCAGATCGTAGACGTCCGCCGCACGGCGGCCGATTTCCTGGAAGGCCTGTTTCGCGCCGGTCGCCTTCAGCGAGGCGATGATCGCCTCCGGCGAAATCAGATCGATCAACTGCATCGGTCCCACCCGGTTGCCACTGAACGTCGCTGCGTGATCAGAGTGTTACGCGCCGGAATCAATCCAGCCAATGTTTCCATCGTCACGGCGAAACACAAAGTTGATGCGGTCATGCACATCGTTGCGGAACACAAGAAACGGTTTATCGCTCGCTTCCATTTCTTTCACCGCCTGCTGGACACTGAGGGCTGAAATGCCATCGGGTGCGCCTGCGATGATCACTGGATCGGAGCCTGCCGTTTCGTCCGCCTCCTTTTCGCTGTCTGAGGACGCGAGCACATAAGCCTGCATTTGCGCTGCGTCAACCGGTGATTTTCGCGCTTTCTGGTGATCTTTCAGTTGCCTTTTGTGGCGACGTATCTGCTTTTCGATTCGCTCTGACGTGCGGTCGAATGCCGCGTATATCTCTGGCCCAGAGGCAGACGCTGTCGCCGTCATGCCCGTGGGCAGGTGGACCTGTGCATCGCAACAAAAATCCCTGCCATCCTTGGAAAAAGTCACGTTCGCCTCGGTTGGGCGATCGAGATATTTCTGAACCACTTCAGACAGATGCTCCTCTACATGCCCCCTCAGCGCATCGCCCACCTGCAACTGTTTTCCGTGTACCTGGATTTGCATGGATCCTCCGTAGATGTGCCGGGTTAGCCAAAACCATGGCGTGACCCGGTTCGGTGCGCGGCTGGCCCGGTTTCACGTCGCCAGACCGCCTGGTCTGCTTTGTCCGGAAATGGCGGATTACCGCCACATCAGGACCGGTGCCTTGCTGACACGCTGGACGTTACTTGCTCATCTGTGATTCTTCATATGTGCTTAAGTCTGACCATGCGTCGGGGCACAGTCAAGAAATCGCGCGTGCCGCCGTCAAAGCTGCGCGCTTACCTGATGCATGCGGCGACGCTCGAAAGAAGATGGAATATTCAGGCTTTTCCGATACTTAGCGACGGTCCTGCGCGCCACATCAATACCCTCTGCCCTAAGTGCGTCGACCAGTGCATCATCCGATAGGACGTTGCCGGCATCTTCGCCTTTGACCATGGTTTTGATCCGGTGGCGCACCGCGGTCGCTGCCACATCACCGATGTCGCCTGCCGTGCCCCCGACCGCATTCGTGAAGAAGAATTTCAGCTCAAAGATCCCACGATTCGTCGCGATGTACTTGTTCGACGTGACGCGACTCGCGGTTGATTCGTGCATATCGATCGCCTCGGCCACTGCCTGAAGCGTGAGCGGCTGCAGACCTGAAATGCCTTCCTCGAAGAAGCGTTCCTGTCGGCGCACGATCTCTGCGGCGACCCGCAGAACCGTCTTTGCC
>JBCCMP010000180.1:0-9658 GCA_039026295.1 Pseudomonadota bacterium
GATGTGGTTTGCATGGAAGGTCTGCGTTCCGATCTCGCTCGCGTGGGTACTGATTTCCGCATGTCTGGCAAAATTTGAAGTTGCAGGATATTCACGCTACGCCATCGGAGGGTGATCGAACAGAGCCTCGTGCCGGAACGCCAGACGCGGGAGGACGGCGATGCAGAACGTGCAGAAGTCAACGGCCTTCGCGTATCTGATGTGGTTCCTTTTGGGTCCGTTCGGCGGACACAGATTTTATCTGAACAGGCCGTTTTCAGCCCTGGGCATGATCATTGTCTTCGCGGCCGCCGCAGGGATCGCGCTCAGCAGTCATCTTGGCTTGCTGATTGTCAGTCCGAAAATCGAACGGCTGATGGCATTCACAACGCTCCTGCTGGTCTCCATCTGGTTGCTCTGGACGCTGGCGGATGCCGTTTTGATACCCGGGATGGTCAATATGGCGAATGGCGGTCGGCGCAAAACCCTGCCTGCGCATCAGCAGGGCGAAAAAAGCACTTTAACTGCCTATCTCATGTGGTTGTTTCTGGGCGCGTTTTCGGCGCACCGCTTCTATCTGGGCCGTTCGATGGCCGGGCTGATGCTGCTGATTGCGTTTCTCGCCGGGGCCGCGATCACGATCTATGCCGGATTTCAACCGATCGGAAATGGTCTGTACGCGGGCCTCGCGCTTCTGGCGATTGCTGCGGCAGCGTGGGTGGTGGATTCGATCCTGATCCCTGGCATGGTTGAAACACATAATGATCGTCTTTCCGGCGAAGATCGAAAGTTTGCCGCGCAGCACGGCGCGCTGGAGCCGGGCCATCAGGCAACAGCGCGCGCCGCCGGCCTGAGCCTGGATGACCCCGACCGCCCGCGAAAGTCGGCGATCCCTGCGGATTATGTTCTGCCCTGGCGCAACGATGCGGAGCGCAATCAGCAAGAGCGCTGGAACCCGGGTGACGACTAGATCGGGCGCAGCGACGCATCCGGCGACCCGAGAAAGGAAACGCCTTTCACAATGGGCTGAGAACCATCTTGGTGATGGACATTTATTCGGTAGCGCCAAGTCGGTGCGATGTTCCATTTTCAACCACAGCCTGAGGCGGAGCAAACCCTTGGAAGAATGGCAGCGCTCAACCGTGTTGTGCAGAGAGTGGGCCACAGCCGGACGTCGGGATCCCTGATCAGGCAGCTTTGTAATCGTTCCCAAAGACACAATCTTTGAGGTTAACATCCCAGCGACTGCACCAGAGCAGAGGTTCGATAACCGGCGCGGCAAGGCGCGGCTCTGCGGCGGGGGGATCAGTTCCTCTGCCATTTCTTTCATGAGATCTGCTGTGTGGACGCAACAGACGAAGGGCCTATTTGCGAGTTCTTGATTGATGCAGGGGACGAAGCGGTCCACAACTGGGCAAAGCTGTTGATGATCCGCGCACGTTTGGAGCGAAAGATGGCGATCGAGCAGAAGCCTCACAGGCAGCGCAGGTGACCTTGCCGCTGACAATCATCCCGCAAGATCCGCGTGGGATCAGCGAAACAATCCTCTGGTCGCTGTGTGGTCGCGTGATCCATGGTGCACCCTCGGGCGCGGTGCTCCTGGCGCTGGTCTGGCGCGCCGGTCAAAAACGCGCCCCGGCAAAACCTGCATGACACTGTCGATCATAACATTCTATGTCTTTGCCAGCGTCGCGGTCGCCTCGGGGCTGTTGGTGGTGCTCGCCCGTGATCCGGTCCATTCGGTCGCTTGGATGATCCTGACCTTTTTCTCGTCGGCCGGTCTTATGGTCCTGATGGGCGCAGAGTTCGTGGCGATGGTCCTGATCATCGTCCACGGCGGCGCAGTCTTGGTCCTGATGCTCTTTGTGATCGTGATGCTGGACGCCGATCTTGCCGAACTTAAAGGGAGCCTGGCTGAGAACCTGCCACTCGGGGCTCTGATCGGATTTGTGCTGATCGTTGAACTCGGCCTCGTTGCCGCAAATTGGGCTGTCCCGGAGTCCGCACGGGCCGCGCGCGGTGCTGAGACACCGTTGATCACGGACACGGCGAATACGACGGCGCTCGGGCTCATCCTTTACGACGATTACATCCTGGCCTTTCAACTCGCCGGTCTGATCCTTTTGGTCGCCCTCGTCGGCGTAATCGTGCTGACGCTGCGACAACGGCAGGACATTAAAAAGCAGGGCGGCAACGGGCAGACGTATCCTGCGCGCGGGATCGACTTGAAAGACTTCAAGCCGGGGCAGGGGGTCTGACATGCACGATCCGGGCGGCGTTGGGATCGAAGGCTATCTGACCGTTTCGGCGATACTTCTGGCGATCGGAGCAGTCGGGATCATCGTGAACCGCCGGAATGTGATCATTGTCCTGATGTCGATCGAACTGATGTTACTGGCCGCCAGCATCAACTTCGTTGCATTTTCCGCGCACTTACAGGACATGGTGGGGCAGATATTCGCCGTGTTCGTTTTGACCATCACAGCAGCAGAGGCAGCGATTGGCGTTGCCATCCTCGTGTGTTTCTACCGCAAACACGGCTCGATCTCGGTTGAAAATGTCAACGC
This sequence comes from Pseudomonadota bacterium, assembly GCA_039026295.1. Classification (GTDB taxonomy): domain Bacteria; phylum Pseudomonadota; class Alphaproteobacteria; order Rhodobacterales; family Rhodobacteraceae; genus Thermohalobaculum. The sequence continues at coordinate 2,547 of JBCCMP010000180.1, forward strand.
GATGAAAGGCTAGTCGCGCATGTACGCTGCGATTCTGTTGCTACCGCTTCTGGGCGCCATCATCGCCGGGTTCATGCACCGTGTGGTGACTGACCAGGGTGCGATCTTCATCTCCACCGGGATGACGGCTTTCACCGCTGTGCTTTCCTGGATCGTATTCTTCACGTTCCAGCCCGGGGATCCATCTGTCGAGCTCTTTCGCTGGATAGCATCGGGCGAGTTGGAGACTTTTTGGTCGATACGTGTCGATCGTTTGACCAGCGTGATGCTGGTCGTCATCACCACGGTTTCGACGCTCGTCCAGATTTATTCCATCGGGTTCACGCGCGATGGTGACCACCCCGACCCGACAGAAAACTTTCAGGGAAGCGCGCGGTCGCGGTTCTTCGCATGTCTCTGCTTTTTCACCTTTGCGATGCTGGCGCTGGTCACCGGCGACAACCTTTTGCAGATCTTTTTCGGTTGGGAAGGCGTCGGTTTCGCCTCTTACCTGCTGATCGGATTCTGGTTCAGAAAGTCTTCGGCCGGTTCTGCGGCGATCAAGGCATTTGTCGTCAATCGCGTGGGTGACTTCGGTCTCCTGCTCGGTCTCTTCGGTCTTTTCCATCTCACTGGCTCTCTGATGCTGGACGACGTTTTTGCCGACGCGGAGAAACTGGCAGAGATCAATACGGCCTTCCTCGGGATGGATGTTCAGGCGCTTGAGTTGATCTGCCTGCTGCTGTTCGTCGGCGCCTGCGCGAAGTCAGCACAATTTCTGCTGCATACGTGGCTTTCGGATGCGACAGAGGGGCCCGCCCCGGTAACAGCGCTGATCCATTCAGCGACTATGGCCGCGGCAGGGGTCTTTCTGGTTTGCCGCATGTCGCCACTGTTTGATCTGGCTGAAACGGCGCTGCTGGTGATGACGATCATCGGTGCGGTAACCGCGGTTTTCGCGGCGAGCATCGGATCGGTGCAGACTGACATCAAGCGGGTCATCGCCTACTCCAGCTGCGCGCAGATCGGCTACATGTTCGCAGCGGCAGGTGCCGGCGTTTATCAGGCCGCGATGTTGCACATGTTTGCGCACGCGTTCTTTATCGCACTGCTTGCCCTTGGTGCCGGATCTGTCGTTCGGTCAATGCAGCGCGAGCGGGACATGCGCAGAATGGGGGGGCTGAAATCACGGCTCCCGGTCACCTACTGGATGATGATAATCGGAACGCTGGCTGTGACCGGCATTGGGGTGCCGCTTCTCCATATCGGCGTCCCGATCGGCGTGTCGGGATTCATCTCAAAAGGCATGATCATCCAGGCGGTCTTTGTTGGCCAGAACGCTTTCGCAGTGGCTGCCTTCGGACTGCTGGTTCTTGGCGTGGTAATGACGTCGTTCCTGTCCTGGCGGCTCATCTTCATGACGTTCCATGGCACCAGTCATGCCGATCAGGATGCCCTCGATGGTGTGCACGACGGCCCGCAGGTTATGCGCTGGCCTCTCTACGTTCTGGCGGCGGGTGCCGTGCTTGCGGGCATGGCGTTCTACGGCAGTTTCGTCGGGAACGATGCAAATGCATGGTGGGGCGGCGCGATGGCGAATGCTCAGATGATTGAGCAGAATGGCGAGACAACATCCGTTCTTGAGGCGGCCCGTGCTGTCCCGATCTGGGTCAAGGTCAGCCCTTTCCTTGCGATGCTGCTGGGGTTCGCCCTGTCTTACTGGTTTTACATCGCGAACCCGGACCATCCAAAGGCCCTGGCGGAACGCTACAGGCCCCTCTACCTCTTCCTTCAAAGAAAGTGGTACTTTGACCCGCTCTACAACTTCCTCTTCATCCGGCCTGCGCTGTGGTTGGGACAGGCGTTCTGGCAGCGCGGCGATCGCAGCATTCTCGATGGATTCCTCAACGGCACGGCGATGTGGTTCGTGCCTCTGATGACGCGTGTTGCCGGGCGCATGCAGTCAGGGTTCCTCTTCCACTATGCCCTTGTGATGCTGATCGGCGTTTCCGCATTGATCACGTGGTTTGCAATCGGCGGGGGCGGGTGATGTCAGATCTCTCCATCCTGTCGCTCGTCACCTTCCTGCCGCTGATCGGGGCGCTTGTCCTGATTGTGTTCCTGCGCGGCGAAGATGAAGATGCCAGGCTGAATGCCAAGCGCTATGGCCTTTTGATGACGACGGCCACGTTCGCGCTAAGCCTTTTTCTGCTCTCGGGCTTCGATCCTGCAAACCCGGACTTTCAGTTTGTCGAGGAAGGGGCCTGGCTGGGCGGGCTGACCTTCAAACTGGGCATAGACGGCATCAGTCTGCCGATGGTCATTTTGACGACCTTTCTCTTCCCGCTCTGCATTGCGGCATCCTGGTCGATCAATGACCGGGTCAAAGAATACATCGCCATGTTCCTGATCCTCGAGACCATGGTGATCGGCGTTTTCGTCAGCCTGGACATCATCCTTTTCTACCTGTTCTTCGAAGCCGGTCTCATTCCGATGTTTCTGATCATCGGGATCTGGGGTGGAAAAGACCGCGTCTATGCGAGCTTCAAGTTCTTTCTTTACACGCTGCTCGGATCGCTGCTGATGCTCGTGGCGATGATCTACATGTACTCGGAAACCGGCACGACCTGTATCGCCGCCTGCGAGGGAGAGGCGGCAGGGCTGCTGACCCACGAATTTGATCATTCACCGATCACGCTCCTCGGGCTCGAAGTTGCGGGCGGTGTGCAGACGTTCCTCTGGCTGGCGTTTTTCGCAAGCTTTGCCGTGAAGCTGCCGATGTGGCCGCTCCACACCTGGCTGCCAGACGCGCATGTCCAGGCGCCGACGGCAGGATCGGTCATACTCGCGGCTGTATTGCTGAAAATGGGCGGCTACGGATTTCTGCGCTTCAGCCTTCCCATGTTTCCGGTGGCGTCCGACCTGATGATGAATTTTGTGTTCTTCCTCAGCGTCGCCGCGATCATCTATGCGTCGCTGATCGCGCTGATGCAGGAAGACATCAAAAAACTCATTGCCTATGCCTCCGTCGCTCACATGGGTTTCGTGACCATGGGGATCTTCGCCGCCAACCAGCAGGGCGTTGACGGGGCACTGTTCCAGATGGTCAGCCATGGCGTGATCTCTGCTGCATTGTTCCTCTGTGTGGGTGTCATCTACGACCGGGTGCGGACCCGGGAAATCGCCGCTTATGGTGGCCTGGCGAACCGCATGCCGGTCTACGCGACAGTCATGATGCTGTTCACGCTGGCTAGCGTCGGCCTTCCCGGAACGTCGGGTTTTGTCGGCGAGTTCCTGACGATGGTAGGCGTTTACCAGGTTTCGACCATCGCCGCCTTCGGGGCGGCAATCGGGGTCATTCTTTCCGCGGCTTATGCTCTCTGGCTCTATCGCCGGTTGATGCTCGGTGACCTGATCAAGGAAAGCCTGAAGCAGATCACCGACATGACCCCGCGAGAGATTGCGGTCATCACGCCTCTTGTCGTCCTCACTCTGGTGCTGGGGGTCTATCCCAGCCTTGCCACCGACCTTTTTGCGCCGACCGTCGAAGCGCTGCTGGAGGAGGTCAAGGCGGCGCAGGCTGCGAGTACCCAGCTTGCTGCGACCAGCCAGTAACGAGCCAAGGTCGGCATGAGCGACGACTTCGCGACCATCACACCAGAGATCATGCTGGTATTGGGTGCTGTTTCTTTCCTGATGTGGGGCGCGTTTGGCGGCGGTGACCGCCGTGCGACACTCATCGTCTGGGCCGCCGCCGGTCTCATGGCCGTGCTCGGCTTTTGGATCGCGCTGAACGGTGGTGGAACGGTGACCGCCTTTGGCGGATCTTACGTGCATGACGATTTTGCCCGTTTCGCCAAGACCCTTTTGCTGCTGAGTGGCGCGCTTATCCTGTTGCTGGGCGAGAGATATCTCGGCCGGTATGGGATGCAGAGGTTCGAATACCCCGTCCTGATCCTTCTGGCGATGACGGGTATGCTGATCATGGCCTCGGCCAGCGACATGATCGTGCTCTTCATGGGCCTCGAATTGCAATCGCTGGCGCTCTACGTGATCGCCGCGATGAATCGCGGCTCCGTCCGTTCCACTGAAGCCGGTCTGAAATACTTTGTTCTGGGCGCGCTCTCGTCTGCCGTGCTGCTCTACGGGGTGTCCCTGGTCTACGGCTATGCCGGAACGACCAGGTTTGAGGGCATTGCGGACGTGATCGCCGCCGAAGGCGTCAGTCTGGGACTGACCTTTGGACTGGTCTTTCTATGCGCCGCCCTGGCGTTCAAAGTCTCTGCAGCACCATTCCACATGTGGACGCCTGACGTTTACGAGGGCTCGCCGACACCGGTGACAGCACTCTTTGCCACAGCCCCCAAAATCGCAGCCGGCATTCTATTTGCAAGAGTTGTCTATGACGGCTTCGGCAGTGCGATCTCCGAATGGCAACAGGTTGTGGTCTTCATTGACATCGCATCGATGTTCCTGGGATCGATCGCTGCGATCGGCCAGACCGACCTGAAGCGGCTGCTGGCCTATTCCTCGATCGGCCACACCGGGTTCGCATTGGTCGGCCTGTCTGCCGGAACGCAGGCGGGGGCAGAGGCGCTTTTGATCTATCTGACCATCTATCTCGTGATGAATGTCGGGGTCTTCGCGTTCATTTTGACGATGGAGCGTGACGGGCAACCGGTGGGTTCGATCCGCGATCTGGCGGGCTTGGCCAGCAATGCTCCCGCACAGGCCATGGCCGTATCGATCCTGATGCTCTCCCTGGCAGGTCTTCCGCCGCTGGCGGGTTTCTTTGGCAAGTTCTTTGTCTTCAAGGCTGCGGTCGATGCAGGGCTTGTCCCACTGGCGCTGGCTGGGGCTACAGCGTCGGTGATCGCTGCCTATTACTATCTGAACATCGTCAAAATCATATACATCGACCCGGTAGAACAGCCGATGGATGGGCGGGGGCATCTGCTGCACGGCGCCGTTCTAAGCGCAGCATCCGTTGTGGTCGCGACCGGATGGCTGCCGTTTCTGGGCGGCTTCGGCGTGCCTGAATACGCGGCCGCCGCGGCGGGGTCGTTGTTGCAATGACGGTTTGGCCGACGCGGACCGGGCTCGACGTCTTCGACCGGATCGACAGCACCAACGAAGAGGCCAGGCGCCGGGTCGCCGAGGGGATGGCCGTTCCGTTTTGGATTGCGGCCAAGCGGCAAACCATGGGGCGCGGGCGACAGGGGCGGCGCTGGACATCCGAGCCGGGCAATCTGGCGGCAACCGGTGTCTTCAGCATCGATGGATCACCGGCAGAGGCGGCCTTGCTGTCGTTCACAGCGGCCCTGGCCGTTGCGGACACGCTGACCGCGCTGGCACCGGAGGCCGAAGTCGCGATGAAATGGCCCAATGACGCACTGCTCAATGGTGGCAAGGTCTCCGGGATCCTCCTTGAAAGTCTTTCGGCCGACGGCCCGGCCGGGCTGGTCCTGGCCATCGGAATCGGGATCAACCTCGAACATCATCCCGATCCGCAAGACACAAACTGGCGGCCCACCAGCATAAAAAGCGAAACAGGCAGGGCGCCGGACTTCGATTTCGCTCTGTTGGTCCTTGCTGACAGCATGCAGACCTGGCTGGATGTCCACAGACGGTTGGGGTTCGCCGAAATCAGGCGGCACTGGCTGGCCCGGGCGAGCAATCTTGGCAAAGAGATCCGTGTCCGTTTGGGGCAAAAGACGTTGCATGGGCGGTTCCGCGATCTTGACAGCGACGGTGCGCTGGTGCTGGAAGGCCCATCTGGAACACGCCGGATCTCTGCCGGTGATGTTTTCCTTCCGGGGGACACGTGAATGCTTTTGGCTGTTGATGTGGGCAACACGAACACCGTCTTTGCCATCCATGACGGCGACGACTTCATTGCGGAATGGCGGCTGAACACCGAAAGCGTGCGGACAGCGGATCAGTATTTTGTCTGGCTGCGCCAGCTTATGCAGCATGGCGGGCACGACCCGAAATCGATCCGCGATGTCGTCGTCTCCAATACGGCGCCGGCAACGCTCTTCAATCTCAGGGTGCTCTGCGACCGGTACTTCGGTACCCGTCCGCTGGTGGTCGGAAAGCCCGAATGCCATTTGCCCATCGAAATCAGGGTCGACAATCCGGCCGAGGTCGGTGCCGATCGGCTGGTCAACACCATTGCAGCCTACGATCGCTATGGCGGCGAGTTGATTGTCGTCGATTTCGGCACGGCAACAACACTGGATACGGTTGCACATGACGGGGCATATGTCGGCGGCGCGATCGCACCGGGCATAAATCTTTCGCTGGACGCGTTGCATTCCGCCGCCGCGCACCTGCCGCGCATCGACGTGACGATGCCGCCGCAGGCCCTGGGCCGCAATACAGTGCATTGCATGCAGTCGGGGATCTACTGGGGCTATGTCGGCCTGATCGAGGGGATTGCAAAGCGCATCGCCGAAGAACGGGCGCAGGACATGAAGCTCATCGCGACGGGCGGGCTCAGTCCGCTCTTTGCACGCGGATCCGAGATGATCGAAGCCTTCGATCCAAACCTGACCATGCATGGCCTGGTTCTCATTCACACATACAACAAGGGCCTCGATGGCTGACGACGCAAAACTGGTCTATCTCGCGCTCGGCGGTGCCGGCGAGATCGGGATGAACTGCTATCTCTACGGGCATGGCCCGGCAGAGGACCGCCGCTGGATCATTGTCGATCTGGGCATTGGTTTCGGTGACATGGAAACCGCGCCCGGTGTCGAACTGGTGCTGCCGGACATGGAATTCGCCCTCGACCAGAAGGACCGTATCGAGGCGATCTTTCTCACCCATGCACATGAAGATCATGTCGGCGCGATTCCGCATCTCTGGAAACGTTTCAAGGTGCCGATCTACGCCAGACCGTTCACGGCAGAGGTCGTGCGCCGCAAGCTTTTGGAAGCAGATCTCGACATCAAGGCAATCCGCGAGGCGCGCGTCGGCGGGCTCATCCAGTCCGGACCGTTCGGGGTCGAGTTTCTGCCGGTCACGCACTCGGTTCCGGAAGCCTCCTGCCTGGTCATCCGCACCCCCGATGGCTCGATCCTGCACACGGGCGACTTCAAGCTCGACCCGGACCCGCAACTGGGCCCGGC
>JBCCMP010000181.1:0-9580 GCA_039026295.1 Pseudomonadota bacterium
CTCATCCGATCTTCGCCTGTTCCACGAACTCGCTGGTCGATCTCGCTAACTCGGTCACCGTTGATCGTGAGACGACAGCACCGGTCCGCCGCGCGGAGGAAATTTCCGCACTCGAAATGGTCGATCGCATGGATGAGAAGTTCGGCATGTACCCCGAAAAGTTCATCGGCGAGGCGACCAACGGCAACGCAGAAACCCTCTGCCTTCCAGAGCACTTTCGCATCGATCCGGTTCATATCCTGAATTTGCGGAGGAGTTGGAAGCATCGTCTGGCGTGACTGCATCGAGAGCGGATGCGATGGCGTAGCGCGGAGCATTCTAAAGTTCGCGCCGCCGCCCTGTGGAGCAGCGTCTTCGGCTGTGCGAGGGCCCGTTCCATTGGATTGAAGTCCGGCGGGCAGGGCGCCAGGAGCATCACCGCCTCGATGGCGGCGCGTGCCTCGGCGACTTGGTGCGCAGGCAGGCAGTCCATGGTGAGTTCCGCGGGCCGCCACCGGTTCGAGGCCCAGCCCGGAACGCTGGTCGGCGCCGTGCGGCCTGGCCGTTACGCGGCCCTCTTCGGGGTGGTCGCCGACCCATCGGGTAGCGTTTGAAACGCGGATGCCGTAACGCGCCGCAACGGCGCGGCATGACATGCCGTCTGTGACCGCTCCGATCCACGTGTTCTAAGAGCGCCGGAAAGAGATTGACCCCTGAATATTGGCGCCTAAACCATTTTCGGATCATTCTGGCTCATATCCGGAGTTGGTGAAGTAGTTTGCGCACTCAGCCGGGCTGAATGCGTCAAGTGCGGTGACGATAGCCGCTTCCAGGGCGTCAACCGTCCGGGCCGCAGCCCTGCGCAGGATCGACTTGATCTTGGAGAAGGCCTGTTCGATTGGGTTGAAGTCCGGGCTGTATGGCGGGAGAAACATGATGGTTGCGCCGACGGCTTCGATGGCTTCGACGGCTTCGATGGCTTCGCGTGCCCCAGCGACTGTGTGTGCGGGCAGGTTATCCAGGATGACGATGTCGCCTTCGCTAAGTGTCGGTGCCAGAATAGTCTTGGCATAGGCAGTGAACATCTCCCCGTCCATTGCGCCATCCACGACCATGGGTGCGGTCAGGCCGTCCAAGCGCAGACCAGCGATCAGCGTTGTCGTCTTCCAATGCCCATGCGGCACACTTGCCCGGCAACGTTCGCCACGAGGGCTTCGGCCTCGCAGGCGGGCCATCTTCGTCGTGGCCCCGGTTTCATCCAGAAACACCAGTTTTGACGGATCAAGGTCAGGCTGTAATGCGAACCAAGCCTCGCGCTTGGCGGCTACATCTTCGCGCTCCTGTTCGCTGGCGTGCGCAGTCTTTTTTTGTAGCTGACCTCATGGCGGCGGAAGAAACCATGAATTGTCGAGACAGCGAAGGTCTCGCCGTGCTCCTCGATCAGACGATCGCGCAATTCGGTCAGCGTGACGTCCGGCGCTTCCTCGAGGGCATCCATCAGGAAAGTGTGGTGCGCCTCGATCCGCCCCGAGCGCTGATCGCCACCCTGAGGTTTCGCGCAAGAACGACCTTCGGATAGAAAGTCGCTCATCCAACGGATCGCGCTGGACACGCTGACACCAAACCGTTCAGCGGCGGCGCGGCGGGACAGACCACTGTCGATTGCTCGAACAACCCTGATCCTGAGATCATCTGAAAGATATCGACCCATGAATGCTGGCCTCCATCTCCAGCATTTATGGTGAATCGCAAATTCTACCGACTGTGAATCCTCAATGAATCAGATCGATGTGGAAATGCTCTAGCTTCGGCATCCAAGACGGATCACAATCCCGGCTGATCGCGGATCCTCAAAGCTTCACATCGGGGAGACGGTCACCTTACTTTCGCAACAGACGACTTGGAGGCGCTAGCGAAAGCCCGGCATCCCGTGCGCTGGTGCTGCTGAGTCCCCGGTCGTAGATCCTGGCGAATGTCATGAGCATGCCCGGTCAGCTGACCGGTTTCATAAGACGTCAGAGGAACAACTGATGCTCTTGTCAACTATCTACCTTGCTTCAGGTCCTCGATGCACCTTGATGATCTTCCGGTCACGCACTCCCAGGTAATGGTGTGGGCGGTGAATTGGCGAAGCGCTTACAGGAACAGGCGTTCGTTCTTTGCTTTGGCACCCCGAGCGGGCGGACACGGCCGAAATACCTCAACAGCAAGGTCCCAATCCACCGCGTTCATCCTCGCTGACGTCGCTAAACCTGCATCCCGCTCAGCTCTATGAAGCTGGCGAGTGCCGCGCTGTGGACCCTCAAACCGTTTCCTGAGGCAGTTCGTCCAAACGGGCTAGGGCGGCTGTCGTGCCGGTGCTCTGAACGCAAAGGTCATGACGATGGATCCCAGGATCAGCGCCAGCGCGACGACCTTTTGCCAGGTAAAAGGATCCCCCAACAGAATGATTGCAGACGACACACCGACAAACGGTGTCAGCAAGGTTGCGATCGCCGCAATACTGGCTGAAAGGTTGATGACCAGCAGATTGAAGAGAACATAGCCAAGGATCATCGGCCCGGCGATGTGAAAGGCCATTACGATTGCGACCTTCACAGAGGGCACTGCTTGACCGGAAAGCGGCTCGAACACCAGAACGAAAGGCCAGCAGGCAGTCGCCGACGCACCGAGGAACCACACTGCCATCGCGATGGGGCTTAGGGTCCATTGCCTTGCCTTTGCGGCAACGTTCCCGAGCGCCCATGAAATTGCAGACCCCAACACGAGCAATGGGCCGAGCGGGGAAGCAAGCAGACCGGCGATGTCCTGCGATGCAAGGGTGAGTATCCCGCAAGTGGCCAACATCACCGCGATCTGGTGACGGACCTCCAATCGCTCTCGCAACAGAACTGCTGCGAACAGACAGGTCAGCGCCGGCATCGTGAACGCAATAATGGTCGCGGAAGCGGTTTCGGTCAGTTGCTGCCCGAACGTCACCAGAACGTTAAAGCCAAAAACAACAAGCAGTCCGGTACCCACCAACGGAAGTATTTCGTCGCGCGGCGCGCGCATCGGGACACGTGCGATAATCAGAATGCCGCCGAGGATCACGGCCGCGAACGTCATAGCGACCGCCCGAATGGTGAACGGTGGTATCTCGCTCAGCATGGTTTTCACTGCCGGCCAGTTCAGGCCCCAGATCAGGCCCAACGCGGCGACGGACAACAGGACTTTCAAACCCGGTTTTCGCGCCATGGGAAGGGAACCCCTTTTGAGGGCGCGGATCGCTGTTACGAAGCAATTCGCACTCGTTATGGGGTGCGTTTTCACCTGCTGGACCAAATCGCGCAAGCAGTCTTTGTCGGTAGCCTGCACCCTGAAATCGAAAGTCTATGGGCTGCCGAGATAAGGGCAAATTTCAACTGCCATAGTGATCGATCCACAACGCGCAAATTGTTCAAGTGCTCGTCCTGAAATTGAAATTATCAATACACTGGAAATCATCAGGCTTTCATCCGGTTGATACTTGAAATTGGTGTTGATGTAGCTGTACCAAAACTGGGACTCAGCCATCAAAGACTAACGTCAAATCCCTTCTCAACCGGATCGGCTGACTGCAGCAGGAGACAAATTGCCCGATCCGTCTCTCGATTCTGAAAGCACTGCCTCGGCCCGTGGTTCATGGACGGATTACTGGACGAAATTGCCGACAAACGTGCGCGGCGGACTGTTGTTCATCCTTGCCGCAGCGCTTTTTTCAGTGATGGTGACACTTATCAAGGTGGCGGGCGAAACGATGCACGTCACTCAGGTTCTGTTCTTCCGCCAGGTTACAATGACAGTGGTCGCCTTACCCGTCATACTTGCCGGATGGCCTGCGAGCCTGCACTCAGAACGCCCTAAGCTGCAACTCTTCCGCGTTCTGGTTGCATTTATGGCGATGACGTTGGGCTTTGGTGCATTCATCGAATTACCTCTGGCTGAGGTCACTGTGATCTCGTTCTCAAAGTCCTTCTTCATGACGCTGCTGGCAATTGTCGTGCTGCAGGAAGTCGTCAACATTCCGCGCTGGACTGCGCTTTTGCTGGGCTTTGCGGGGGTCATGGTGATTGTCTGGCCGACCGATGGAGCAGGCTGGAACATCTGGCACCTGGCGGCATTGGCAAGCGCACTTTGCGTCGCGGTGGTGATGGTGGTGATCCGGATCCTTTCCCAGGTCGACAAACCGGTCACAATTCTGACGTACCAGGCCGTCGGCGTGGGCGCCTTGATGTTCCTGCCGATGCTGTATTTCTGGCAGATGCCGACGGCGTATGAATGGGGTTTGATCATCGCGATCGGTGTGGTCTCTGCGGCTGCTCAGTACGTCAACATCATCGCGATCCGCGCGGCAGAGGCGAGTGCGCTTGCCCCGCTGGAGTACGTCCGACTGGTCTTCGCAGTTGCCCTTGGCTGGTGGATTTTCAGCGAGTGGCCCGACCCGCGCGTCTGGATCGGTGCTATTGTAATCATCGGTGCAGCGCTTTTCGTTCTGCACCGGGAACAACGAGCGGCAAGGCAGTCGCAGGACGAGCCTACAAGCGATGGCCAGCGGCCTTGAACTCGGCGCGCGCCTGCACAGGAGCGTCATCGGCAGTCGGAGAAAGGGTCAGTCAGCCACGTCGGCATTGCCGCCGGATATGTGCCTAAGAACCTCGTCCTTGACCTCTTGAGTCGTCGCGCTGCCCCCAAGATCCGCTGGCAGGACATGGCCCTCGTTCGTTAACCGTTCGACCGCGTTCAGAAGCGCCCTCGACGCCACTGCTTCGCCAAGGTGGTCGAGCATCATGGCGGCGGACCAGAAACTTCCGATTGGATTTGCAATCCCCCTGCCCATTATGTCGAAAGCCGACCCGTGGATGGGTTCGAACATCGACGGGAAGACCCGTTCAGGGTTGAGGTTGGCGGTTGGCGCAAGACCGAGCGATCCCGTCAAAGCTGCAGCGAGATCACTCAGGATATCAGCGTGAAGGTTCGTGGCGACAACCACGTCGATCATATCAGGATGCAGAACCATGCGCGTGGTCATGGCATCAACCAGCACCCGGTCAACAGAAACGTCAGGGTAGTCATCGCGGACGGCGTGAAAGACGTCGTCCCACATCACCATGCCGTGGCGCTGGGCGTTGGACTTGGTGACCAGTGTAAGATGCTTCGCCGGACGCTTCTGCGCCAGTTCGAACGCGAATCGTTGGATTCGCTCGACACCCAGTCTCGTGAAGACAGCAACGTCCATCCCCACTTCATGGGAATGCGCCTGATGCGCGCGACCGCCTGCTCCCGCATACTCGCCTTCAGAGTTCTCGCGAACGATCACCCAATCGAGATCGCCCGGGCCGATCCCGCGCAACGGGCTTTGCAGACCGGGTAGGATAAGTGCTGGACGCACGTTAGCATATTGGTCAAACGGCTGGCAGATCGCGAGCCGAAGACCCCAAAGCGAGATGTGGTCCGGAACGCGGGGATCGCCCGCGGACCCGAAGTAAATCGCATCCATGTCGCGCAGCTGGTCAAGACCGTCTGCAGGCATCATAGCGCCGGTCGCCAGATAACGCTCGGACCCCCAGTCAAAATCGGTGATGTCTAAAGCAAATCCTTCGCGGTCAGCGACTGCACGCAGCACATCCAGACCAGCGGAGATAACCTCTGAACCGATCCCATCCCCCGGGATCGACGCGATGCGGTATGTCTTCATCTGTTCCCCTTAATGGTGACAGGCTGCCTCTGCCTCCCGTCGCACAGGCCACGGGTCCCTGTCACGGGGTGGGCACTGCGAAGACGGTTTCCCAAAATACGCCGCCCGTCGCGATAAGACCGGCAAAGAACGCAAGGGTGCGTGCGATCGGGATCGCCATCCAATAGACAAGCGCATGGGCAATCCGCGCGCACAGGAAAACCAGCGCCCACATGGCGGTCATCTCGTTGCTGATGCCCGTCACGTGGGCGACGAGCAGAAGGATCGCGATTGGCGCGAGCGTCTCGACGGAGTTCATGTGAGCACGGTTTGTGCGCTTGACCCACGCTGCTAGCTCCGGCGGCGTCGGATCGCGGAAGGTTCGCAGCGGAGATATCCCCTGCTGAGCGCTCGTCAGGCCAAGCCCAACCACATAGGGAATGAAAAGAAGCGCGTTTAGGAGGGCGGCATAAGAAAGATACAGCAGATCAGGTGTCATAGTGGTACGTCCGATTAGATTACCGATTGGTTATCTTTATAGTGAACCTTTCGGTTCAGCAACCAAGTGCCTCCGCGATACCACCGATGTGATCCGTGATAACGTCCCAATCGCCGGTCGGGCCGAAGTCTTTCTTTTGATCGGGGCCGTATTCGTATGGCCGATCGATGTAAGCGGTCCGCATGCCATGCTGTGACGCCGCCTCGAGATCGTCATTATGGGCAGCGCACATCATGACGCAGCCCGGGTTCAGTCCCAGCCCTGCGCAGGCGTTCAAGTAGGCGGCAGGTTCTGGTTTGTAGGCACGCGTGACATCCGACGATGCAATGTAATCCCACGGAATGGCCGCGCGCTTTGCCATATTCACCAGAAGAACGGTCGAGCCGTTTGACAGTGGCCCGATTGGGTACTTTTTAGCCAACCGTCGCAGACCCGGCACTGCATCCGGCCACGGATCGAGTTGGTGCCACCAGAGGTTTATCCGGTCGCGTTCAGATGCGTCGAAGTGTTCGGCGAGGCCGAACTCGGGCAGTATCTCCTGCAACCGCTCCCTGTGAATGACATCAATGGGGGTCCAGCCGCGTTGTCCGGACCGGACTTTCTCCATGCCCGGCTGATATCCGGCACGCCATGAGCGCGCGAATGCGTCCCAATCGACGTTGCTAATCCCCTTCCTTTGCGCCTCGCGCATCCCGAGCCGCGCAATAGATCCACGCCAATCGACAACCGTCCCGAATGTGTCGAAGAGCAGCGCCTTAATGCCGTGCATGTTCCCCCTAGCGGTCACTTCTGTTCCGGCCAGATCCACGGTCTGGCAGTCCGATCCGCCTTTTGGAATGCAGAAATCTCCGGCAGGCGTTCGGCGGTCAGCCCAAGGTCATCCAGTCCCTTAAGGAGACCCTGCTTGCGCAACGTATCAAGGACAAACGGAACGGGCGTACCGTTCGGGGGCACGACGACTTGCCGTTCGAGATCTACGGTAAATGGTGCTTCGGGCTGCAGCCGGGCAATCTCGGCAAAACCTTCGACCCTATCTGCGGGCAGGACGATTGGAAGTGTGCCGTTCTGGAAACAGTTATTGTAGAAAATGCCGCCGAAGCTGGGGGCTATGACGACCCGGATGCCGATGCAGTTCAACGCCCACACGGCCCCTTCCCGCGACGATCCGCACCCGAAATTGGGCCCAGCAAGCAGAATTGGGGCACCCTGCCACGGCCCTTTGTTCAGAACGAAGTTAGGGTCAGGCGCGCTGTCGGGCACGTACCGCCAGGATTCGAAAGCGTAGGGTTCAAGCTCGTCCCTTTCGAAGTCGGTCAGACGTTCAATCCGGATAATGACATCCGTATTGACGTTCGATTCCATCAGCGGCGCTGCTGGACCCGAAACCGATGAAAGGGCCTTCATCTCAGCTACCCATGAGTTTCCGCACATCGGTGATCTTGCCGGTGACCGCGGCAGCGGCAGCGGTTGCCGGCGACGCCAGATGCGTGCGTGCGCGAGGGCCTTGACGCCCAACGAAGTTACGGTTGGTTGTCGAAACGGTGCGCTTGCCAGGAGCGACAGTCTCGCCGTTCGCCGCCACACATTGTGAGCATCCAGGCTCGCGCCATTCGAAGCCTGCCCTGCGGAAGACATCGTGAAGACCCGCCGCCTCCGCGTCGCGTTTGACGGCCTGCGATCCGGGCACGACCCAGGCGCTGACTCCGTCTGCCACCTTGCGGCCGCCAACGACGTCGGCGGCGGCCTGCAAATCTGACAGACGTGAATTCGTACAGGACCCGATGAAGACATGGTCAACATCGGTCCCTTCAAGCTGAGAGCCGGGCCGCAGGTCCATATAGTCAAGAGCGGCCGCCCAAGCCTCGCGCCGCCCTGCATCCGGCGCATCTGACGGGTCAGGGACGCGGCCTTCGATGCCCGAGACATGCTCGGGACTTGTGCCCCATGTGATTTGCGGGGCGATGTCTGCCATGTTCAGCCGAATCTCCCGATCAAAGGATGCGCCATCGTCTGATGGCAGCGACCGCCAGTGCGAGACCGCCCGGTCCCAAACATCGCCTCTGGGTGAGTAGTCACGATCGGCAAGATACGCGTAGGTCACGTCATCCGGTGCGATCATGCCCATTTTGGCACCGCATTCGATCGACATGTTGCAAATCGTCAAACGCCCTTCAACGTCCATGGCATGGATCGCATCGCCCGCATATTCCAGGGCGAAGCCGTCGCCGCCGCCTGCCCCGATCGCCCCCATCAGGAACAGGATCATGTCCTTTGGTGCCACGCCGTGGCCGGCGATACCGTCAAAGATCACCTGCATGCGTTTTGGTTTCTTCTGGACGATCGTCTGGGTGGCCAGAACGTGCATCGCCTCGGTCGAGCCAACCCCGAATGCGATTGCACCGAGGGCACCGTGGGTGGACGTATGGCTGTCCCCGCAAGTGATCAGAGCGCCCGGCAGTGTTAGACCCAGCTCTGGCCCGATGACGTGGACGATGCCCTGTTCGGGATCGTTGACGTCAAAATGACGAATGCCAGCAGCCTCCGCCCGTTTGCGGAACGGAGGGGCCAGGCGTGCCGAGATATCGGTTGACGCAGCATGGCGACCGGGTGCTGTGGAAATGGCGTGATCCGGGACCGCGAAGGTCAATTCGGGAGAGTGGACGGTCAACCCCCGGCGTTCCAGATCGCTCAGCGCTTTGGCCCCGGACAAGTCGTGCAGAAGATTGCGATCGACGTGCAGCAACTGGTATCCGTCGCCGAGTTCGGCGACAACGTGCGCATCCCAGACCTTGTCAAAGAGCGTTGGCATCAGAAAAGTGCTTCCCGTGCCTTGATGATCTGGGTGACCGCAGCGTTTACCGGCGTCGGGATGCCAAGCGGTTTGCCTTCCCGCGGGATCGCCCCGTTTATCGCATCGATCTCGCCAATCTTGCCGGCGTCATGGTCCTGGGCCAGAGACGGCCGCGAATGGGGGATCTTCATTCCAAAATTGTAGGTGTAGGTGCGCGCATCCTCGACATCGACGGCAATGCCTTTGGCGCGAGCAACCTCGAGTGCTTCAGTTGCGCAGGCAGCCGACAATTCGGACCCTGCCGGATCATGCAGCAATTGGTGCAGCGTCATGCCGGTCAGCGCGCACGGACCGGAGAAGGCGCAATTGCAGATCAGTTTTTCCCAGACCATCTTGTGAATGTCGTCGAAGGTGCTGACGGAAAACCCGGAAGACCGCCAGACATCGGCAATCCAGTTCGTCCGGCTTCGAACGCCGCCCTGATATTCGCCGAGGCGTACCATCTCCATCCCGTTGTGGTGCGCATGGCCCGGCCCTTTCATCGACGCGCCAAACCCGCCGACAACGCCCATGGTCACCCGGTCTGCTCCCAGCACCTCGACAGCTTGATCAGGGC
>JBCCMP010000182.1:0-9551 GCA_039026295.1 Pseudomonadota bacterium
CCGTTGACGCCCTCGAAGCGGCAATCGTCATGGCGCTCAACTCCTTCAGCGCCAGCGAATGCGCAAACTACTTCACGAACTCTGGATACGAACCAGATTGATCGGAAAATGCTCTAGGTCCGTATATGGCGCAAGGCGGACATCGAAGAGCTTTGCGAGTAGCTGCACCTTTTTACCCCACCGCACGCTCCTCCCTCTCCCCACGCAACACCCCAAAACCTCCTCTATACCCCCCGCCGTCGACCGGGGCCGGGCGACTCACAACCAACCGGCCCTTAGCATCCGGATGAGCGGCAGGCCGAAGACCGTTAGGGCGAACCTTTCATAGGCCACCGCTGGTCCCCGGACAGGGGACCGAACCACGACCTCGGGCGCGCCGTGTAGCGACGGAGCCCGCAGCAGTGCTGCTGCTCGTCCCGAGCCGGGACGGCCGAACACGCCTGGACTTCCGATGCAAACGTCCCCCGGACAACCGCATCCCCTGCGAGGCAGAGACGCCTCCCCAGACAGAGATACGCTGCCCGCCCGGCCTGGCCCCGAAAGCCCGCCGAACGGTGGCTGGATGGCGGCACTGTTCTTCAATCTCCGCCGGCCGCCGTTGGATGATGTAAGGGTGCGCCAGGCGTTGACCCTCGCCTATCATGGGCCCTGGACGCGGAACACCTTGTTTGGCGGTTCCTATGCGCCTCCCGGCAACCCTTATGGGGCCAGCGATCTTGCAGCAAAGGGTCGTGCCGACCCGGCAGAACAGGCGTTGCTGGAGCCCTTTCTCAGCAATCTGCCCGACGGCATACTGGAAGCGCCCAGCCCGCCCGATACGGACAGCCTTGATCGCAGAGCGCGCCTCAGGCGGGCAGATGCGTTGCTTGAGCAGGCAGGTTACGTGGTCGTCGACGGGGTACGGGTTCGACAGACCACGGGCGAACCCCTCCGGCTCGAATTCATTGGAACCCGGCCGGCCTTCGGTCGGGTCTTGTCGACTTATGCAAAGGATCTGGATCGGCTCGGCATCGCGCTGGATATCCGGTTCTTCGACTATGCACAGGGTCGCGACCTAATCCTCGGACATCAGTTCGACCTGACGACCGCAGGGTTCGGGGCCGAATTTCCCCCTGGGCGCGACGAGCGGGTCTACTGGCACAGCGAACGTGCCTTGAAACCCGGATACGCGCTTGCCGGTGCCCAGGACCCGGCCCTTGATGCAACCATCGAAGCCATGACCGAAAGCGGGAACTACGGTTCAATTCTGGCCGCCACCCGGGCATTCGAGCGGGTGTTGAGCTGGCAACGTTACATGCTGCCGCTATGGCGCACCGAGGATGTCTGGATTGCGCACAACCGTGATCTTGCATTCCCTGACGGCTTTGTCTTTCCGGGCTTTCACTACATTCCGTACCTGTATTGGAAGCAGTGAACCGAGAAGATCCCTCTGCAATCGCCTTGGTTGCGATGCGTGGCGCAGATTGAAGGCCTTACACGGCCTTGGCGACGAGCGGGCATTGTTCGGGCTTCAGTCGCGGGTCCGACTTAGACCGAGGCACATGGGAAAGAGCCTGTTCGCTCCAGGCAGGTGGAACCTTGGTTTCTGGCATTTTCATTGAGCCCTCGGCTCTTCGGGGGCGGCAGCCGGTATTGGCACAAGCTGCGCATTGATCCATTTTCGGCTTTCGGGGTCGGCACCAAATCAATTCGTTTTGCCCGAACGTCGAATTTGTCCGCTCACCCGACTTTGGTGTGCTCGCGGCAGTCAAGACAAGCCTGACCGAAAGCATCACATGGCCACTTCGAGCCCAAATTTTTACGTGCTGCGGGGGGCACGAAGCTCCGAGTCACACCAATGTCTCGGACGTTCCGGCGACCCAAAACGGGCTGCCGGGGTGCGCCAGGACAGGGTGCACACCTGATCCTGAACAGGCAGCCAGTGGGCGCTATTTGCCGGCGTTGATCTCACGAGGCTGCAAGCGTCAGCAAACACCACTATACCAGATCCACTGCTCTAAACGTATCGTGTGAGTACATGCTGAGCGGCTGCATTGAATTTACGTCTATTATGAGATTTTCGGGTGCGTGCGTTATTTAGGCTCATTGACTGCCCAGCAGTGTTTGCTGTCCGAATTCCACATCGCCGCACGGTTATTGATTGGATGGGATACATCATGAATTTACGCGCTCTAATATTTTTGGCTGCTTTGGCGCCCTCAACGGTACTGGCAGATGGCCCCGTATTATCAGCGCACAACATTGCCGGTCCCGCGATGACGTATGATGGGATCGACTTCAGCGCAGACGCAGGCGAAGCCAATGGGTTAGAGCGGGCCGAAACAAAGCGACGGAGCGGACGCAATGGCTACCAGGAGGCGTTGGTGGGCACGCCTTTTGCAACTCTTCGAAGGGAAAGAAAACGCGGCGACGCGGTGGTCTTTGCAGCGCCTGTCCCAGCGGTGCCAATCACCGTCGAACTGTACTTCATGGAGATCTTCCACAGGTCGCCCGGCAAACGTCGCATGAAAATTGAGATCGAAGGTCAGATTGTCCAGGAGGAATTCGACGTCCTTGAGGCGTCGGGCGGCGATGTGAACACCCCTCAGATCCTTCAGTTCACCGATATTGATCCAGCCACATTGGGCGACCCTGATAAGCTGGATCTTCGCGTGATTGGCATGAATGACGTCTCCGTTCGCTCGGCGGTGGTCCTGCGAGGTGGCACGGACGACGGTGCCTGCGCAGAGCAGGCAGAGATTGCTGCCGATCAGCGCCAGATAGCACAGGTAGCGGCCGATGCAGCCGCCCGCAAACGCTGGCAAGGGTTCTGGCGCCAGAGTTGGGATGGCGGCTACACCGTGAACATCGCCTCAACGGACGAAGGCGCGCACATGGTGATGAAGCTGAAGAACACATTCTGCACCGCGGCGTTCGAACCCGGCGCGTCACCGTCAGAGATGGAACTGGTCGCATATGAATGTCTTACGGCTCCGGGGAAGATTGCAAACTTGCGGTTAGAGGAAGCGCGCGACGGACGGTTGCGTGTTGCGATGGAGATCAACGGCAGAGACTGGGACGTCGAGATCCCGAAGGAAATCAGCCTGCCTGTCGGTCCATCGGTCCGGCCAGAAGGCTTTGAGTTCAGCACCGCCAACATAACGCTGGAGGCAACCTGGGCAGAGCAGAAAGCGTCCGTTGACGCCCGGCTTCAGAAAGTGGGCATCACACCCGACTGGCAGACAGAGAAATTGAGCCGCCTGGTGGGTGATGTCTATGCCTATATCCACCGAGCAAACGAGCCCGGTGACTATCGGAATTACGAAGGAGAACACTATAGCGTCTACACCATCGGCACGGGCGACAGCGCGGTACCATTCGGGGTCCTGCGCCGTTGGTTGCCGGCTGCCGACAAGCGCCCAACCTATGACGGCCTCCTGAATGCGGTCAGAGGCCGCTACGGGCCAGAAACCAGACTGCTCACAACAAACCGCGCGGGGAGAAAATTCACACTTGGTTTGAATTGGGCCTTCAGCCGCAACGGTGAGAAGCTGAAGGAAGGATGCAGCGGCCCTTACGCATTTAGGCACAGTCTTCGCTTGTTGCCGGGCCACTCCGTCGGAATGATGCGCATGAACCTGACGGCACCCTGGCAATACGGGTGTGGCCTGCAGCTGTATTTCAACCACTCTGCGCCAGAGACAATGGAGCAAATCCTCGCCATGCAGGCCGCCCTCATCGACAGTGCACCGATCGAGATCATGCTGTGGGAACAGTATTCGGGCGACGTCGCACGGCGGATCGAACGGGTGAAAGAGCGCGCTGCCGAGGCTCAAGCCGAGCAAGAGGAGAAGGACGGCGTGCAGCCTGATCTTTAAGGTATGCGGCTCATGGCGGGGTCCATGTCTGAAAATGTCTTGGTCATATTCGCAGCGTGCCTGATAGCCCCTGCTTCGGCGCACCCTGCGACCGCCGATTGGACCAATTGCTCCGGCGCGACGCAGATCATCACGATTGCTCAGGGTGATCCTGGCTCAGAGGGGCTTTCCAAGACAGAAGCGGTCATCGTGACACCATACAAACGTCGGTCGAAGACCGACACGTTAGCCGACGTTCTCTGGCCGCGGGATATGCGCACGCAACGCTAAACGGTGACGTGTTCAGAGTTGTGCGGGCGGTATCGTGATGGAAGGCACGTAGATGTCCGACATGCGTTTCTCAGGCTAGAGATTAAAGCTGGCACAGGTCGAGTTTCGGCGTCGTGCGACGTCTATCACCCCGGCGTCCCGATCCCCACCGAAGGTCGCCCACGCGACAACACCTGGGGCTCCTAAGACGTCAGACCCGGCCGTCGGCGACCCATGGAGATTAGACTTGGACAGTACTCTCAGCGTGCTCTTCAGTTTGGATCGACTGGGAACTGGTTCACCGAGAAGGACCTGAACAACATGTACGAGATCAAAGCCTGTGTGGAAGTATGACGTTAAAAATTGGAAACGAGAGCCGGTCGGCGGCGCAGGCATTCGCGGCTAGCAGCGGGCACTGCGTGCGGGATAGATTTACTGTCGTGATAAGCGCCAGTTAAAGCAATTTCGCGCAGAAGCAGGCCTTTGAAGCTCTTAAACCAACGGCAGCTCCGTCCCGCTCACCCGACGTTGGCGTGCTCTGGGCAGTCAAGACAAGCCCGGCCGAAAGCATCACATGGCCGCTTCGAGCCCACTTTGACCGATAGGTCAGTTTGCGCGACTGGCCGCCGGTCGAAAGCGTTCAAGGCGGCCGGTGCCGTGACGCTATTGATTTTCGCCTTCAACCGGTCAAGGCCTCAACTGCGTTTCGCAACGCGTTTGCTGTTCGTCCCGACCGCGCTTCCGATGACAGGCCACGCATGATCAAAATCACTCCATCCGCGTTTGCTGCCGGCTCTTGCGCACCAAGAGAAGAGAAACGATCCGTCAGCATTTTGCGCACGTTTTCTACCAAGGTGTTGGCTGCTGCACGGGCGCTGGGATCGGCGCTTCCATAGGCGGTTTCTAGGGCAAGGCACCCGCGGCGCTCCGGCGCTGCGGTATAGGTCTCTGCTGCTCTCAAAAGCACGTTGCGTTTTAGGGCATCTGCGGTCTTTGCACGTGCGATTTCCTCCGCGACAAACGAGGCAAAACGGCTGCTGCCATATTGCGCAAGTGCGGCCTCAAACAGCCCGGCCTTGCTGCCGAAGACACGATATAAGGCAGGTTGTCGGACCCCCAACGCATCGCAAAGTGCAGCTATGCCAAGCTGATCGTAGCCTTCGCGGTGGAAAAGGGTTTCTGCAACGGCGGCCCCGGCCGTTCGTTCCAGAAGCGCGGGGCGGCCTCGGCCCTTTTTTGTATCGCTCGTTATTTTTTTCATTGACGCCGCTCTCGCAATTAATATAACGATCGATACATAAATAGCTTTGCCAAAACCGGCAAGCATGAAACGCCGAAAGGGCACCTCAAATGAAAACCTTTCTGACTGCGGTCGCATTGACCGCAATCTCCTTTGCTGCCTTGGCACAGGACACCCGGATCACCGCAGATGACGACGGCGTGGTATTCGTAAATCTGATGAAGCCCGCGGACGGCGTGACCCTGGAACAGCTCGCCGAGCAGCTGACCGAAGCGATGGAGCTTGAAATCCGCTCACAACCCGGGTTCCGCGCCGCATCCGTTCATATCGCGCGCGATGACAGCTATGTCTTGAATTATGCCCAGTGGGACAACACCGAAAGCGTCGAAGCGGTCGTCGTGAAACTGCAGGCGGGCGAAATGCCCGAACTTGCCGAAGCCTTCAGCATGTCTTCGCCCGAGTTCCATCCATACGATGTGGAATCAGTCACCGTCGCTGAGGAATAGCGCGATGATCGAGCTTCACTTCCATGCCTCGCCCAACCCGATGAAAGTCCTTTTGATGCTGGAGGAGTGCGGTTTGGACTACAAAATCGTCCCGGTCGATACGTTCAAAGGACAACAGCACGCCCCAAGTTTCGTAAAGCTGTCACCGAATGCAAAGGTGCCGGTCATCGACGATGACGGCGTATCGGTTTTCGATTCAAACGCCATCCTGCTTTACCTGGCAGACCGAGCAGAACGCTTCGCGCCGCCGCCGGGTACGGCGAGGGCAGAATTGCTATCCTGGTTGTTCTTCGTCGCATCCGGTCTTTCTCCGTTTTCTGGGCAAGCTGTGCATTTCCTGCACATGTGCCCGGAGGACATTCCGTATGCTAAGAACCGCTATCTTCGCGAAGTGGAACGGCACTACGCGGTTATGGATCGGCGATTGGCCAATGCGGAATGGCTGGCGGGAGAGGAATATTCCATCGCCGATATGGCTGCCTGGGGTTGGCTCAATCTCGCGTCCTACTTCTTTGGTGATGCTGCTTTGTCGAGTTGGCCCAATCTGGCGCGTTTGCATGCCAAGGTCTCGCACCGACCGGCAGCTATTCGGGCAGTTGAGGCGAAAGATCAGCTTACGTTCAAGCAAGAGTTTGATGAGGAAACCACCCGAGCGCTGTTCCCTCAGAATTATGCCGCGTAGCCCAGGAGGGTCTGAAGCGGACATTTGAAACGCTCACCGGATGTCCGTTTCGTCCCGCATAGCCGCCATCACCCAAGAACCCCCGGCGCGGCATTCAGCGCCTCGACATCCATGCCCGCCGTCGCCTTGTACTCCGCGGCAATCTCTTCAAGCTCGGCGGCCGAGATGACGTCTTCCAGCCGCTCGAACCCGTCCGGCGCACGGTCTTCGACGACATCCAGAACCTTGTCCGGCCCGTCGCCGCGGTTCGCCAGAACGATGGCAGAGGTCTTCGGGCGCCGCTCTGCCTCATAGGCCTCCAAAGCTCTGGGTACGGCTCCGTGGTCCCGGATTTCCCGTGCCAGCACGCGGGCATCCAGAATGGCCTGCGAGGCCCCGTTCGACCCGATCGGGTACATCGGGTGCGCCGCGTCCCCCATCAGGGTCATCGGGCCATGGGTCCATTTCGGCAGCGGATCCCGGTCGACCATCGGCCATTCGAAAATCGCCTCCGAACCTCGGATCACGGCGGGCACGTCCAGCCAGTCAAAGGACCACCCGCCGAAATGCGGCAACAGGTCCTCGGCCCGGCCCGGCCGGTTCCAGTCCTCCCGCGCCCAGTGGTGATCGGGCGGATACATCAGATCGGCGATCCAGTTGATCAGCACCCGGTCAACGTCTTCGCGGATCGGATAGCAGACGAACTTGCGCGCTTTGCAGCCGATCATCGCCATCGTCCGGCCACCCAGAAAATCCGGTGCCCAGGTCGTGCCGCGCCACATCAGCACCCGGTTCCAAAGCGGCAACCCCTCGTCCGGGTAGAGCCCCGCACGCGCTGTCGAGTGGATGCCATCGGCCGCGATCAGCAGGCTGCCCGCGACCGTCTCACCGGTCGACAGCGTGACCTCGACCCCGTCGCCCAGGCCGCGCCATTCCCTCACGGCGGCGCCGGTTCTGATGGCATCGCCGCCCAGACGCGTCCGCGCCACCTCGAACAGCATCATCTGCAAGTGCCCGCGATGGATCGAAAACTGCGGCCAGCGATAGCCCGCTTCGATCCCGCGCGGCTCGCGCCAGATCTCTTTGCCATGGGTCGAGAAATAGCCGAGTGCCGCCGTTCGAAGCCCGATGCTGTCGAGATCCGGCAACAGGTTCAATGCCTCCAGCTCCCGGATCGCGTGGGGCTGCACATTGATCCCGACACCCAGCGGGCGCAGTTCATCAACGCTCTCAAAGACCCGGCACGGCACACCGATCTGGTGCAGCGACAGCGCCAGCGTCAGCCCGCCGATCCCGGCACCTGCAATCAGAACAGTCATGCGCCCTCCCCATTTCTTGCATCCGACCTAACGCAGGCGATGGCCATCAGGGAAGGGTCTGCCGGGAAACGCGGCGACAGGTGCTAAGACGCCCGCATCGTCCGGTATTCGAATGCATCAGATGCCCGCGCCGCCTCTGCCTCTGCCGCAGCGCGCATGCGGGCGTGGGTCGGCGCTTTGGCGCAGGCCGGATCTGCGGTCGCCGCATCGCCGTTCCAGGCGAAAGCCTGACAGCGGCAGCCGCCCCAGTCGCGGCTCGCGCGATCGCAGCCGTTGCAGGGGCCGTCCGATCCCGCCATCCAGGCCGTCCCGCGATATCTGGTGAACGCATCACCGTGCGTCCAGATCTCTGTCAGCGGCCTGTCGCGCACGTTGTCGAAGTCCAGCGTCGTAATCGTCTCGGCCGCATGGCACGGAAGAACCTTGCCGAGGGGGGTCACGCACAGACCGACCCGTGCCCAGCCACCCATGCACGGTTTGGGATAGGTCGCCAGATGGTCCGGCGTGACATAGTCGATGACCATAACGCCCTTCAGCCGCTCGCGCGCCTCCGCCACGATCTCTCCGCCGCGCCGGACCTGCTCCGGCGTCGGCATCAGCGCGAAGCGGTTCCTGTAAGCCCAGCCGTGGTACTGGGTGTTGGCCACCTCCAGCCGCCTGGCACCCAGACGCACCGCCATCGCGATGGTCTCGTCCAGGCGGTCGAGGTTCTGGCGGTGCATCACGGCGTTGACGGTCAGCGGCACGCCACTGGCCCTGATCCAATCCGCGACCTTCATCTTCTGCTCGAAGCCGCGCTTGTACCCGCCCAGCCGGTTCGCCGTGGCGGCATCGACCCCCTGGATCGAAAGCTGGACGTGGTCGAGGCCCCGATCGACCAGATCATGGAACCGCCTTTCGGTCAGTCCGACACCAGAGGTAATCAGGTTGGTGTAAAGCCCCGCCTGTCGCGCGCCGCTCGTCAGCTCTTCCAGATCCCGGCGCGACGCCGGCTCGCCGCCGGACAGGTGCACGTGCAGCACGCCCATCGCGGCTGCCTGCCGGAAGACGTCGATCCATTCCCCGGTGCCCAACTCCGCCTTGGCCTGCACCAGCTCCAGCGGGTTCGAGCAATAGGGACAGCTCAGCGGACAGCGATGCGTCAGTTCCGCCAGCATCGCCATGGGGACCGGCACCTCGGCCATGGCCGCCTTTATCGGGCTCTGGGCGGTCACAGGCGGATCTCTACCATCCGCTTGTCGATCAGGCCGGACAGGAACGCGGCCGCATCCCTGGCGATCTCCTCCCGGGGCGCGCGGAAGTCGGTGGCCAGCTTGTCGATGACCTGCTCGAACGTCCGTGCGCCGTCTACCGTGCCCAGGATCGCCGCCGCCACCTTGTCCATCTTCACCGCGCGCTCGGGGGCCAGCAGATAGTGGCCCTTGCGCACATCGCACCAGTGAACCCGCACACCGCGGGGAAGGAACGGGACGGCGTCGGGGGTCATCGCTTCCCTCGTCATGGCTTCCCTCGTCCGGCAACAACTTTATACCGCCGCGCAGCCCCGCCGGGCTTTGCCCGAACGCGGGCGGGCGAAGTGACCTTTGATTTACGCCGCTTTACGGCTGCCAAATCTCCCAGTCTTCGAGCAATTTGCCGAGGGTACCCAATTCGCCCGACCGGGGGGCGGTCGGGCGAGGCCCGGCGGGGCTGCGCCCCTGGGTTCCGGGCCGCGTGCCG
>JBCCMP010000183.1:0-9507 GCA_039026295.1 Pseudomonadota bacterium
CGAAAATGTGTTGGACACCGTGGAACACAAAGGGCCAGTCCATCCCCTCGACATGAACGATGCCCTTCATGCGAAGGATATTCGGGCCTTTGAGCGCCATGAGCATGTCGAGCCAGAAATCGAAAACGTTCGCCTGGATGGGCTCGGAGACCTCGATCGAGGCAGATTCAATCCGATGACGATTGTGACCATTGCGGGCGCTGGTCAGATCTGAGCCGAGCCAGCCATTGATTTCCTCGGATGTCGCATGCGGGCGCATCGCGGACAGTCCAAAGATGTCATTGACCGGTAGGCGACCACGATTGGCCTTCACGACTGACGCTCGGCTGTTGATATCTTGCAGTTGCATCTCGAACTGAACGCATGCCGCCGCGCTGACGAGGTCAGACTTTGTGACGACAATCAGATCTGCCACCGCAATCTGGTTCACGGCCTCGACGTGTCTGGCGAGCGTTTGTGGTCCTGACGCCGCATCTGCCAGCACAACAACGCCATCTGAACGATAGTTATCGGCAATCAATTCGTCGGTGACCATGGTGCTTAGGATTGGGCCAGGGTCAGCGATGCCTGTGGTTTCGATCACAACGCGATCGAAGACAAGCTCTCCGCGCTTTCTCCGCGATAGGAGCAGGATCATCGTCTTCGCCAAATCGCCGCGGATCGAGCAGCACAGGCATCCCGAATGCATCAACACAATGTCGCCTGACACCTCTTCGATCAGGTCATGGTCAAGACCCACGTCACCGAACTCGTTCATGATGACAGCAATCCTGCCCGCCCCAGGATCGTGGATCATGCGGTTCAAAAGTGTCGTCTTTCCCGCCCCTAAGAACCCGGTCAACAGCGTGACCGGTACGCGTTCGTCCTGAGCATCCATCGGAGAAACCCCTAATTGCATTGCGGTTATCCTGCTTCACATGCCGATATGTTATAAAGTAACAATAAACAAGGGCATGTTATCCCGGCGCATGAAGCTTGACCGATCCGCGCTTTCAGGCAGGTCGAAAAAGCATTGGGCGAACACTAGCTCCGCTTTCGATGAGATATACGGCGTCGCCCGCGGTGGCCAGACGGTTGAGACATAGATGCGCAGCAAAATTAACGAGGAAGAAATGAGGCAGATCATCAATACGGATCAAGCCGCGACGATCACATTTTTCGCACGAAGACCGAGGCGGCGACGATGATCCAACAAGAGCCGATCCCGCAGAGACCGGTGCGCGAAAAATCGATGCTTGAGACTGCCCAGATGCTTTGGCATGTGCAACGCATCAAAGGCCTTGTCAGAAATCACCTGGGACGCAGTCGGCCATGCCTGGTGTCCGCACGGGAGGCGATTTGCGAAGAGCCCGGCTGCGAGGGCATTGCGACAGAGGTCAGAATTGTCTTGCTCGACTTCCGGGACATAAGGGTAAGAATTCACAAGAGCATCGCAGATGTGTCGGAAACGGACATCGCCTTGGTTCTTTAATGAATCTTCCGAGTCAAAGACGAGGACGCAGAGTGACACTTCAAAACGAGACCATCGGCTTTATCGGCCTAGGCGCCATGGGCAAAGGCATGGCGTCGAACTGTGTGCGTAAAGGCTTCAAACTTGTTGTCCATGACATCCGGCCAGAGCCGGTCGCGGACCTGGTTGCGCTTGGTGCCCGCAGTGCAGGTTCGGTTCAGGAACTGACGTCGCAATGCAGCACCATCATCACTGTTCTGCCGACCGGGCGGGAAGTTGACGAGATCGTCATGGGCCCGAACGGCGTCTTCGCCCATGCCAAACCGCAAACTCTGGTGTTGGATCTGTCAACAATTGACCCTGAAACGACCGATAAGCTTCATGCGGCCGCCACGGCGGGAGGCTTCCGGGCAATAGATGCCCCAATCGGTCGCCTGGCCTGGCATGCCGATCGTGGCGAGAGCCTTTTCATGGTTGGCGGTGCCCGTGAAGACTTCGATGCCGCGCTACCCCTCTTCGAGGCAATGGGTACGACGATCCATTACTGCGGACTGGGCGGCACCGGCACCCGGACGAAATTGATCAACAACTATCTGGCGATAATCCTCTGCCAATTGAACGCCGAGGCCCTGTCTCTGAGCCAGCGGTTTGGCTTGGACTTGGAGACAACGCTTGATGTGATCCACGGCACGACCGCGACCAATGGACAGTTGAAGGTGAACTGGCCAAACAAGGTGCTTGCTGGTGATACCGATCCGGGCTTCACGATCGATCTCGCGCACAAAGATCTTTCGCTGATCGTGCAAGCCGCCAATGCGGCACGCGTGCCGCTGCCGGTAGCGGCCGCTGCGCGGGAAGCATTCTCGACGGCGCGGGCGCGCGGATATGGAGGACAGGACTTTTCATCAATGGTCGATGTGCTTTGCGACATGGCCCAGATTGAGAGAGCCAGGCAAAATGTGCCTTGAATTTCAGGCAATTGGTCCGTGATCGGATAAGGGACCTGGGGCTCAGGAGTGCAATCGTACCATTGCTGCCAACGGTAACGCGAACTCGGTTCGCAGTCGTTTATTCTCACTCAGCCTAAGGTTTGCTGATGCGGCGTGCTTCTGAGCGCCTTTTGCCGTTCCCCCGCAATCCGGTAGCCCGTTGTCTGTTATAAAACGTCGCGGAAGCGCAGCTGATGCGTGTTCAGCGGCACCGCTTTCGTCAACCATGACTTTTCACGCCGGTTTCGTCGTGCTGCAGTCGATCGTTCGGTGGCTTCGCTCTGACAGTCCGCGTACAGAGCGCTATCTGCGTCGGCTGTGATCGGTGCAGTGCGCATTTCCCTTGGTGGATCTGCATTATGCCATTCGCGCGTCGTTCAGCTTGTCTCCGGACAAGACCTTGAGATCATGGGTGATCTCGCTGGACACCGAGATGAGTTTGCCGTGTCGCACGACGGCAAGCCGGTGGGCACGGAGGCGGACGGCCTCGACCTTGTTACTGGCCTGCAGCAGAACGAAGTTTGCGGTGCAACCTTTTGCTACTCCATACCCCTCGAGGCCCATAATGCGCGCGGAGTTCTCTGTTACGGCGTCGAAGCACCATTCCATATCTTCGATACTGGACATCTGGCCGACGTGAAGTCCCATGAATGCGATGTCCAGCATGTCGGCGCGGCCCAGCGAATACCATGGATCCATCACACAATCCGATCCAAAGCCCACTGTGATCCCGGCGTCACGAAGTTCCCGCACGCGGGTCAGGCCACGTCGCTTGGGATAGCTGTCGTGCCGCCCCTGCAGCATTATGTTTATCGCAGGGTTTGGGACCGCGTGGACGCCCGCTTCAACCATCAAAGGAATCAACTTCGAGACATAGTAGTTGTCCATCGAGTGCATTGACGTCAGATGAGATCCAGTCACCCGGCCTTGCAGATCAAGGCGCTGGGTCTCGTAAGCCAGGGTCTCGATATGTCGGCTGAGCGGATCGTCGCTCTCATCGCAGTGAAGATCCACCAGGAGTCCACGGTCAGCCGCCATTTCGCAGGCAAGGCGCACGCTTTCTGTGCCATCTGCCATGGTGCGTTCGAAATGGGGGATGCCGCCGACCACATCTACGCCCATGTCGAGCGCACGTATCATGTTTTCCAACGCCGTCGGATCACGCAGCAGTCCGTCCTGTGGAAAGGCCACCAACTGCAGATCGATGTAATCGCTGACAGTCTCTCGGACCTCGAGCAGCGCCCGCACGCCTTTCAGGTCGTTATCGCATGTATCCACATGGCTCCGGATCGCTCCGATGCCTTTGGTGATTGCCAGTTCGCAATACTTCAGGGCCCTTGCGACAATATCGTCGACGGTCTGGATCGGCTTCAACTCGCCCCATAGCGCGATCCCCTCGAGAAGAGTCCCCGAAGCATTCATTCTTGGAGTGCCCAAGGACAGGGTCGCGTCCATATGGAAATGCGGGTCCACGAAGGGCGGGGAGATGAGATAGCCATCGGCGTCGAGCACTTCGCCTGCCTCGGCCGTGATGCCAGCTTCCACGGCGGCGATCCGGCCATCCTTGCATGCGATGTCCATGCCCGTCTGACCGGAGGTGAGCGCGGCATTTTTGACGATGAGATCAAACACTATGGTTCCCCCACATTCAGCGCGCACCTGTGCGAACTTTCCAAAGCTACCCGTTCACGCCGGATTGTGCGGTGTTCGGCGGTGTAGCCGCTGCTCCGCAGCTATCGTCACCATAGGTGGATGGCTGTGCTTCTCAAGATCGCAGTCAGAGCGTCGGCCTAGTCACGTAACGGGCATTGCCATCGATGCGGGACGTCGGTCTTGTTTGCAATCATCCCAATGCAAGCGGAACCATTTTTGAGTGATGCAAAGAGGTCCCGTCATGTCCTTGGGTAGAAGATCGCGCCGGGCAGGTAGCTTCTCGGCAGCTCCATACCGACCGGCAACGAACGGCCGGTTGCAAGGTGATCTGGCAACAGGTGCGTATGCGGCCCCTCAGGCGAGCGGGCGCCCGGCGGCGGGATCTGGCCCTGTACTTCAATGCGCCCGAGAGCAGTCTCGACAACGCGGGTCGGACTCTCAGCGATCAATGGCGGCGCGATCTGAGATAGGCTTTGCATCAATGTAAGGCCATCTGCCTGTTCTAGAGCACGCTTTGCCATGCCGTTTGCGACGCGAACGCAAAATCGCGCGTCTTTCCGGCCCAGGCCAAGATCGTACAGCCGACCTTCAGGGTCTGGCAGCAGCCCATTATCTGGTCCAAGATCTGCGATGCCTTCCGATAGTGGGAGGCGTCCAAGGCTTCGTTTAACGGCAATTACGATGCGTGGCTCCGCTGCCAAACCCGGCGGGTCAAATGTGACCGCGCGCGCGTCATCATTGATGTGCATGCGCAATGCGCCGTTGCGCGTGCGCGCAGTCACGTCGCAACCATTCACCTCAATTTCGACCTGTGCATCCGGCGCTGCAATGAATTCCGCGACCGCGCCGACAACCCCCATCACCCAAGTGCCGCGGCGTTTTTCCAGAGAGCGGGCGACGAACGTTCGGATCTCTTCGGTCGTCCACGGCAAGCGGCGGCAGGTGACGCCCAACTCTGACAGACGATCCGGGATCTGATCCCAGACGCGGTCGCGTGACGTGGTTGAGCGACTTCCCCAGTCGGCAATTTCATCACCGCTGCGGCCACATCCGATACACCAGCCGGTGGTTCCATCAAGTTTGCAGACGCCGGTACAAGGGCTTTTCACCATCACGAGACCACCGTTTCAGAAACGGCAAGAGCAGCGATGATAGCGTCCAAACCATCCGTCAGAGCGGCAGGGCCGGGTTGAAGGATGAGCGGCGATTTGATCTCGAATATGCGCCCGGTTCGCACAGCCGGGATCGCATCCCATCCTGGACGTGCTGCAATCTTTTCTGGCCGGACTTTTTTGCCGCACCATGATGCGATGACAATATCTGGCGCTGCAGCGATTACCTGATCGGTTGTCACAATGCGATCGGTTGCGGCGGCCTGATTGGCGTGCTCAGGAAAAACGTCACGCCCGCCGCCGATTTCGACCAGTTCGGATACCCATTTGATGCCAGAGATCATGGGGTCGTCCCATTCTTCAAAGTAAACGCCCGGGCGCGTCGATGTCGGTTTTGAATTGATTTGGGCCAGACGCCTTTCCAGGTCGTCCGCAAGTTGCGCTGCCCGGGCGGCTTGCCCCACGGTCGCTCCCAGATGGCGGATCATTGCCAGGATCCCGGAAATGTCGCGTTGGTTGTAAGCCAGCACGGTCACACCCGCTCGGATCAGATCAGCGGCGATGTCGGCCTGCAGGTCAGAGAAAGTCAGCACGAGATCCGGTTGCAGAGCCATGATCTTCGGCAGATCTGCCGACGTAAAGGCCGAAACGCGCGGCTTTTCCTTCCGAACGCGCGGGGGCCGTACTGCGTAGCCCGAGACACCGACGATACGATCCTCTTCACCCAACAGGTAGAGCGTTTCGACCGTCTCTTCCGTTGTGCAGATGATCCGCTCTGGGGGAAAGCGTCGCATCGACCTAGATGGCCGCGCGGCGTGCCTTCGAGCCGCCTCTTCGTTGACGCTCAGGCAGTTCCAGCGGAATCGGTGCCACGGGCGAGCGCATCGAAGCAATCAGAAGATCGCAAAATACGCCTATTGCAGGGGCGGCGCTTCGCAAGGATTTTGCCTTGGCAAGAGCGTACTCAGCCTGTTGCCGATAGTCTGACATTGCAGGTAACGCCCCGAGCCATTGCACATAACCCAAATGGCCTAGTACCAGTGCTCGCTCTGGCGTTGTGTCGATTATGTTGAGCTGAGACAGTGTTCTTTCGAGAAGCATCGCGCCCTCCGCGCAATCCGCTTGGCGCATTTGGGTAGATGCATTCTATGCGGGCCTGATCGGTCCATGTGCCTCTCCCTCCCATGGCGCCCCGCCGGGGTTTCGGTGACTACGGGCTGCACAATGTGCAAACCGGAGATGGCAGGTCTCCTGACTCGCGGATCGTCGCTTTCCCCAACCTTCCCGGGCAATCGCGCCCAGTGGTGCATTTGGGGTTACTCACCGCCTACAGTTGCGGGGGCAGTCACGGAATTGGGCCACAACCCGCACCGTGTTCCCTTTTCATCCCGCCGACCCGAGTGGGCCTTTGGGAACCATCGGAAGAAAGATCTTTAAAGAGCGGTGAGAGGTCAAGATAAAAGGCATCGAGATGACGACCATTCCGAAGGTTTTCGTCTTTGAGCAGTTCACGATGGTCAAGGTTCTGCAAATGCCCTCAAACGAAATCAGGATTGAGACTGCGCGGACATCAGGCGATTTCAGCATGATCGATTTTGCAGCAAGAGTTTTGCACATGGTGCCGTGTTGATAATCGAACAGGCCGTCTGAAGGCGTAGACGAACTTCGCGAGCGACATCGCTCGGGCCGACGGCATGGACGTGGTTGCGAACGCTGTTTGATCGCAATTCATTGCCCGTTCGCCGGGTCGGACGGCCTCAGGCGGCAGCGATCTTTTTGCCGGGGTCGTAGAACGGGTATTCGACGATTGTTGCCGGTGCCAGGGCAGTGTTCGTTGTCACCTCGACAGTATTTCCGAGGATGGCGTGCTCGGCTGCGATCATTGCCAGCGCGATGTTCTTCCGCAGCCGTGGAGAGTAGACGGCTGAAGTGACTTTACCGACAGTCTCGCCCTTCGCCCTGATCGACCAGAAACGGGTATTGGGACCGGGCAGGGGGTCACAGTCCAGGACGAGTCCAATCTGCCTGCGCCGCGGCCCTTCCTTGCGAATCCGCCGCAGCGCGTCCTTTCCGATGAAATCTGCGTCCATTTCCAAATTAACAAGCCGATCAAGGCCGAGCTCGAACGGGTTTGTCTGGGCATCTGCATCGGCGTGGTACGATAGCATTCCGCCCTCGATCCGCCGGATAGAGGACGTATGGCCAGGCTTGAGGCCGAATTCCTTACCTGCGCTCATGATGCGCTCCCAAAGTGCATCGCCGTGCGTCCCATCGCGCAGGAAGAGTTCGTAGCCCAACTCGCTTGACCAGCCGGTGCGAGAAACGACCAGCGGGATACCGTCCAGAACGGCCTCGCGCAGCCAGTAGTATTTCAGCTGCATGATGTCTTCGCCAAAAAGGGCGGTCATGATCTGGCCCGATTTAGGTCCCTGCAACTGCAAGGGTGACACGTCGGGTTCAGTGATAGCGACGTCCATGCCTGAATGAACCGCGACGCCCTGTGCCCAAAGCAGAATGTCGCTGTCCGCAAGCGAGATCCAGAAGTGGTCGTCAGCAAGCCTTAGCAGGACCGGATCGTTAAGAATGCCGCCATCCGCGCTGGTGATCAGGATGTACTTGCATTGCCCAACTGCCATTTTCGACAGATCACGGGGCGTAAGCATCTGAACGAAGCGTGCGGCATCCGGGCCGATGACCTCGACCTGCCGTTCTACGGCCACGTCGCACAGGATCGCATCATTGACGAGGTTCCAGAAGTTTTGTTCCGGATCACCGAAGTCGCGCGGAATATACATGTGGTTGTAAACCGAGAAACCCTTTGCACCCCAGCGCACGGTCGCATCGAAGAACGGGGATTTCCGGATCTGGGTGCCGAAACCGAAATCGTCTGACTGGTGCATTTTGATCGCCTGTTTGTGCGGAACGGTTGCGGCCTCGTTCTCGGTCGCTGGCCGACTTGTAATCAAACATATCGTGCAAACCCAGTCAGAGGAAAGCTTACGAGGTCTTTGGCAGGCTGATCTGAGCGCCGACGGTCGAGCCGACAAAGCTTGAGCTGGTACCCTTCTGCGGTTTCACGGGCGGTGATGCATATCCAAGAGCCCCGAGACGAAATCTAGGCCAGCAGCAAAAGGGAGCCTCTTGAGATGTGCCGAGCCCGAAACACGATTGTCGCGGCACAAGCGGATTGGCAGATTTCTCGCCCGGTGTTTCAGCGCTTGGCGAAACGGATGATGGCCCAGGCATGCCCGCTTCCGGCAGGTCCGAACTGATGGCCGCAACACCATTTCAGTTTGCCCGGGGCGCAAGATCAAACGATGCCCTTTTCACGATAGGGCTCGTTGGTCTCGATCCGCTCAACACCCAATCGGGTTAGGTCGAGGGTCTCTGAGCGTCCTTGAAGGATCATCTCGCTCAGCGCGAGGCCCGTTGCTGGAGCTTGCATGATGCCATGCCCGGAATAGCCGCACGCGAGATATACGTTGCCATCGCGCCACCGGCCGATGATCGCATTTAAGTCCAAAGTATTGCGCGCGTAGTGACCGATCCATGACCGTTCAAGGCGGAGCGTCTCGAGCGCCGGGACGCGCTGAGCAATGGCTGGCCAGACGATATCTTCGAACCGGCTGGGGTGTGGCTGCAAGCCAAAGCCGGCCGGTTGCTGCCAGTCCGGGAGCCCGCCCGCATAGCCCTGACCTTCCGGACCGAACGCCAAATGGGTTTCGGTCTTGATAAAGGGTAGCGCTTCGATATCGGCGGGCGTGGTGAAGTAGTGGCTCTCTCGGCACATCGGCTCTACCGGCAGAATTAAACCGATCATTTCCGCGAGTTCGGCCGACCACGCGCCAGCAGACAAAACAAATGTATCGGCCGAAACACGCTGGCCGGACGCGAGAATCGCCTCTCGCGATGTCGTCCCGTCAGCCGTCCAGTCCACGACGCGGTCCTTTATGTAGCTTACGCCCAGTGACCTGGCTTTGTCGCGAAACCCCATCAAGGCGGCGTGGGGATTGATCCATGCATCATCTGGCGAGTGGACGGCAAGATCGATGCCACCAGTGTTGATTGACGGAAACCGATCTTCTAGAGCGCAATCCGACCGGAGTGAAACGAGGATCGGAAAAATTGCGCGTAAAATCATATAGATAGAGCGGTCGATCTGATTCAATCAGATCGGCCGCTCTATCTATATGATTTTACGCGCAATTTTTCCGATCCTCGTTTCACTCCGGTCGGATTGCGCTCTAGAAGATCGGTTTCCGTCAATCAACACTGGTGGCATCGATCTTGCCGTCCACTCGCC
>JBCCMP010000184.1:0-9505 GCA_039026295.1 Pseudomonadota bacterium
ACCCGGCGCTACGATGTTGGAGGCGCTGCCCGCTGCCTGCAGGCCGACCAGCCTGATGGATGGGTACCGCATCCAGGCGCGCGCGCGGGACCTTTTGCGGAGCCGTTATCCCGGCCCACAGATTGGCTGGAAGATCGGCGCGACGACAGCGCATATTCAGAAATTTCTGAAAGTGCCGCACCCTATCGCCGGGACGCTGTATCAGGGCACGGTCTACCGGGGTGATCGCACGGTACAGGCCGCTGACTATTTCAATCTCTCGCTTGAATGCGAGATCGCCGTGGCGCTGGACGCTGACGTTCCAGGTCGCCCCGGCGGACATGACCGGCATAGCGTCGCAGATACGGTGGGATCCGTCATGGCATCTATCGAGTTGATTGAGTTCCGCTTTGAAGACTTTGCCTCGGTCGGCGCTGCTACGCTTGTCGGCGACGACTCGCTGTCTGCCGGTTGCATTTTGGGCGAGCCGATGCCGATCGGCGACATCGCAGATTTGTCCGCGCTGCGCGGCGGGTTTTCCATCGACGGCGCATTGCCAGAGGAAACCGCAACCGGCGCTGCGGTTCTGGGCCACCCTCTGACGGCTCTTGCCTGGCTGGCCGATGTAGCCGCGGGTCTCGGCACGCCTTTGAAGGCGGGCCAGATCGTCAGCCTCGGCAGCCTTGTCCAGATCCTGCCGGCACAAGTGGGCCAGGTGGTGGAGGCACGAATCGATCGACTGCCCCCGGTGGCAGTGACCATCGTGTGACAGAGCAGTTCAAATCAAAACGATCCTGCTGGACATTACACCATATGGGATAACGCGTGCTGGTTGGCTCTTGCCCGGTAGATCAACAACCTGATCCGAGCCTCAGCGGGTCAACCGCCAGTCCAGCCTCAAAAAATCCATCACGAAACAGATTTTGGGCGAACTCGCGGCCGCGCACACAGCAAACCAGACTCACCCAAGTGGGAACCGGACCGGTGCGCCGTCCGGTCGCAGCCATGAAAATATAAATTATTTCAGATAGATAACGACGCTGCGTATGCAGCGAGGCTTCCTTGACACCCCATACCCCCGGACATAGTGTGCGCGCGACCTTGGCTGGGGCATCCTGGCTGTGCGCATTGGGGGTGTGTTTGCCCGAGGAACCCAGACCGCGGATTGCGCGAGCCGGGACGCCACGGCAGAAGCTGGAAAGGCTGGAGCAGCGGATTGCTGCCGCCCGGCATGCAGCGACACCGAAACCACGCGCCGACAAGGACAAATACGCGGCCATGTCTCTGGCGTGGCGGATGGTTGTCGAGCTGGTCATCTCGGTGATGGTCGGCGCAGCGATGGGATGGGGTCTGGATAGCGTCTTCTCGACACTTCCACTCTTTCTGATCGTTTTCGTTTTGCTGGGTTTCGCCGCCGGAGTGCGCACCGTGATGCGCTCGGCCCACGAAATGCAGCGCAAACAACTCGCAGTTGGCGAAAGCCAGGGCGCGAAACAGGACGAAGGGGCGTGATGCCATGGCTGTAGGCGCTGACGGAGCACCAGTCATCGATCCGATGAGCCAGTTCACCATCAAGCCGCTCTTTGGCGGCGGCGCAGTCGACAGCTTCATCACTCCGACAAATTCAACGCTCTGGATGCTTTTGGCCGTCGGCGGGATCTCGCTGCTGCTCATCGGGGGCATGCGCGGCCGCGCATTGGTGCCAACCCGAACGCAATCTGTATGCGAATTGTTATACAGCTTCATCCGCAGCATGGTCATGGACATCCTGCACGAAGACGGACGGAAGTTCTTTCCCTACATCTTCACGCTCTTCATCTTCATTTTGTTTGCGAATATCCTCGGCATGATCCCGGGATCGTTCACGACAACGTCGCACATCGCTGTCACCGGGGTGATGGCATTCGCGGTCTTCTTCACGGTGATCGTCGTCGGGTTTGCCAAGAACGGTACCGGGTTCCTGAAGCTTTTCTGGGTGGACAGCGCACCACTGGCGCTGCGCCCCGCGCTGGCGCTGATCGAGGTGATTTCGTTCTTTGTTCGCCCGCTCAGCCACTCGGTCCGGCTTGCGGGGAACATGATGGCCGGTCACGCGGTCCTGAAGGTCTTCGCGGGTTTGCTGGCGATGCTGATTTTCAACGGGATCGGAGTTCTTGCGATCCTGCCGCTGGGAATGATGGTCGCGATCACGGCGCTCGAATTTCTCGTTGCCTGCGTCCAGGCGTACATCTTCACCATCCTTACCTGCATCTATCTGAACGACGCGCTGCATCCGGGTCACTGATCCAGCGCATCCCAAGTCCAGTCGAGAGGAGAAACGACAATGGAAGTTGAAGCAGCTCAGGCCTTCGGAAACGGCCTCAAGTACATCGGTGCCGGCCTTGCCTGTACCGCCATGGCCGGTGCCGGGATCGGCGTGGGCAACGTGGTCGGCAACTATCTGGCGGGGGCCCTGCGCAACCCGGCCGCAGCGGCCGGGCAGACCGCGACCATGTTCCTGGGCATCGCCTTTGCCGAAGCTCTCGGGATCTTCGGTTTCCTGGTCGCCCTGCTTCTGATGTTCGCAGTCTAAGTCAGACCGCGCATGACGGGTGGCCCGGTGCGGGCCACCATAAGGCGGGCGATAGGGTCCGCGCCAAATCTCGGAGAGGGTCATGACTGCGACCTCCGTCCTGGCCGCTGCCGCGGCCGCAGCGGACGAAGCCGGAGGCAAATCCGGCGGATTGCCGCAACTGGATTTCACATCATTCCCCAGCCAGATCTTCTGGTTGTTGGTGACGTTGGTCATCCTGTTTCTTGCCCTGTCCCGGGTCGCGCTGCCGCGCATCGCTTCTGTGCTTGAAGAGCGTGCCGACGCGATCGCCGACGATCTGGATGCTGCCGAAGAATACAGGCGGAAGGCCGACGAGGCCGAAGCGGCCTACCATCAGGCGCTCTCCGACGCCCGCTCAAAGGCGCAAGAGATAGCCGCTGAAACGCGCGCGGAGATCAACAAGCAGGTCGGGGCGGAAACCGCCAAGGCCGACGCCGAAATAGCTGCGCGGGCCGCAGAAGGCGAGAAGAGGATCGCAGAGATCGGCAACAGCGCCACGGCAGCGATCGCGGAAGTGGCCGAGGAAACAGCCATTGCAGTCGTCGATGCGGTGATGCCCGGCTCAGCTGATGCAGCTTCCGTCAAGGCCGCCGTGCAGGCGCGGTTGGGAGGCTGATACATGGATTTCTTTTCTTACAACAACACAAGCTTCATGGCGTTGATCAGCCTCGTGCTGTTTTTCGGCCTGCTTTGGTATATGGGCGTGCACAAGTTTGTCGGCAAAGCTCTGGACGATCGGGCGGACGGGATCCGCGGCGAGCTCGCCGAAGCGACCAAGCTGAAAGAGGAAGCGCAGGCCTTGTTCGCCGAGTTCGAACGCAAGCAGAGAGACGTCCAAGAGCAGGCAGACGAGATTGTCGCCCGCGCCAAGTCAGAGGCAGAAGCTGCCGCCGAAAAAGCCAAAGAGGACATCGCCCATTCGATCGAACGCCGTCTCAAAGCGGCCGACGAGCAGATCGCGATGGCCGAGGCGAACGCCGTGAATGAAGTCAAAGACAAAGCCGTCGCGATTGCAGTCGCGGCCGCAGGTGATCTGCTGTCCAGTCAGGTTTCCGGCGAAACTGCGGAAGGTCTGGTTGAAGCCGCAATCAAAGATGTTGGCAGCCGACTACACTGATCCTGCGACTCTCCGATCGCGAGGTCGCGCAATAGACAGACGCGGTCTTTTAGGCCGCGCTTTGATAGGGTGTAGATTGCTGCCGCTAAGCGGAACCTAGCGCATCACGGATTGCCCGTCGGGTCAGCCTCGATCGGCCAAGTCTGTCGCAAACACAATCCCGAACAGAGAACCAGTGCCGCAGCGCAAACGGCGGGCGCCCTCGCTGAATCCATCGACGCCCATACACGGCACATCATAGAATAAACGGACGCAATCCTGCGCAACGCAACACGCAAATTTCGGCGTGGCGGCGAGGACGCCAGCGCGATTACCCGGGCGATACCGCACCTGATGATAACGCTTTTTCTAATGCCACGATCATAGCGAGCAACGGCAACCCAAGTTTAGTCTCGGGTCAGGCGCAAAAGAAAGAGACCACTGCCGATGTTTGGAATGCCTTTTTTTTGCACAACCAGAATCTCGTTATCGATCTGCTGTATCGTGAGAGCGCCACGCTTCAGAAGGCCATGCCAGATATCCAACTGCCGCGGGTTTCATGTCTCGATGCAGGTGCATATCAAGATTGCTAAGGGACATCCGCGAAACGAGCGTCTGGTCATCGCGTGACCGCCGCGGAGTGTTGGCAAAACCTTCACCGTTTCAGAACCGATGGGTTCAGCAATCTCATCCCAAAGCCACTTACGCATGACGCTCTAAGGCAAACGTTCCAGTAGCTTTCGCGCCGACAACGTTGATCTGCCGCATCAGACCCAAATCGTCTGCAGCCATTCCGCCACGTCTTTGTGTGCCCGTTCGGCCATGTCGACCAGGCCGAGGTAACCAAAGAACCCGTGGATCATTCCAGGATAATCGACATGCTTCACGGTGGCACCGGCTTCGCGCAGGCGATCTGCGTAAGCGATCCCCTCATCGCGCAGCACATCGTGGGATGCCGTCAGCACGAAGGCAGGCGGCAAACCTGCAACTGACTCGACCAGCAGCGGCGATGCCCGCCAGTCTGAGGCCCCCTCCATGCCTCCCAGATAATGGTCGCGGAACCACACCATGGTCTCGGCTTCCAGAATACCGTACCCCTCGGCGAACGATCGATGCGACGCGGTCGAGCCGCGATAGTCAGTAACGGGATAGACCAGCAGCTGAGCCGCTATCGGGAACGCGCCAGTGTCACGCGCCATCAGCGCCGTCACGGCGGCAAGGTTGCCGCCTGCACTGTCACCGCCAACGACAAGGCGTGCGGGATCGACTTTCAAATCCGACGCATGGTTCGCCGCCCAGCGGGCGGTCTGATAGGCATCCTCCACCGCAGACGGGAACGGATCTTCCGGGCCCATGCGGTACTCGGCTGAAACCACAGTGATCCCGCATGTCCGGCACAGGAATCTCGCCATGGTGTCATGGGTGTTGATCGATCCAAAGACATGCCCGCCACCATGGTAGAAGACCATGACCGGGCCGACCTCGTCGGACGCGCGGTAGATGCGCACCGGCACCCGGCCGTAATCTGCACCGGTTGCCGTATCCTCAACCGACAAGACTTCGGGCGGGGGATAGGTTTCCTTTCTGGCCTCTGCCAGATTCTCAATCAGCTTCCGCGCCTCAGTCGGGTCAAGCGTGTGAACCTTCGGAATCCCGGCATCGATCGTTTTCTGGATGACCAGTTGCACCTGAGGGTCAAGCTCTTCAATTGACATCACCGCCTCCCAAAATCGCTCGCGCCACGATAATCAGCGAATGGCCTGGGGCAACCCGGGATGTGGACGAAGATCACCCATCACATCGAAGAATTGATCCCGTGCCCGTCCCCGCCTACGAAGGGCAAAACATTGAGGGAGATGTCCATGTTCGATTTGGGCCTTGGCGGCAAACGCGCTGTGATCACCGGCGGCAGCGATGGTTTGGGACGCGCCACAGCGCTCCGGCTCGCGACCGAAGGGGCAGAGGTGGTAATCTGCGGGCGACGCGGCGACTACCTCTCCGAACAGGCAGCGAAACTCAGCGACGAAGCGGGCCGCGAGGTCCGTGCTGTGCAGGCCGATGTGTCGATCGCGGCCGATTGCGATCGTCTGATCGCCGAGGCGACCGACCGGCTCGGCGGGCTGGACATACTGATAAACAACGCGGGCGCATCGGCGGCCGCATCGCTGATGGATGTCGATGATGCAGCATGGCAGGCGGACTTCGATCTGAAGGTCATGGCAGCGGTCAGGCTCTGCCGCGCGGCGGTCCCGCTGATGCGCGCAGCAGGCGGCGGATCAATCGTCAACGCGGCCATCGCGGCGGGTAAAACGCCGGGGGCCAAGATGCTGCCGACGTCCCTGACCCGCGCCGCGGGACTGAACCTGACGAAATCGCTGGCGCAGGAATTCGCCGCAGACAACATCCGCGTCAACGCGATCTGCATCGGTCTTTTGAAATCCGCGCAATGGGATCGACGGGCCGGGAATGCGCCGGTCGACGAGCTCTACGCCGACATGAGCCAGCGCGTGCCCCTCGGACGGGTCGGCGAGGCCGAGGATTACGGCGACCTAGCTGCATTCCTCTGCTCGGCCCGCGCCACCTACATCACGGGGACAGCGATCAATCTGGACGGCGGCATCTGCGCCGCGCTCTGAGGGGAGTGCAACG
Source organism: Pseudomonadota bacterium (assembly GCA_039026295.1). Taxonomy (GTDB): domain Bacteria; phylum Pseudomonadota; class Alphaproteobacteria; order Rhodobacterales; family Rhodobacteraceae; genus Thermohalobaculum. Next base: position 6,318 of record JBCCMP010000184.1, read on the forward strand.
ATGGCCCACGCGGCCCTGTCCCGTGCCAAAGATTTCTGCGAGGCCTACGATCTTAGCGTGCCCATCCTGATGGCACCCATGGCCGGGGCCTGCCGGCCGGAACTGGCCACCGCTGTTGCCGATGGCGGCGGCATGGGGGCGTGCGGCACGCTTCTGATGCAGCCGGACACCATAGCTGACTGGGCCGGACAGGTGCGCGAAGCATCCAACGGTGCGTTCCAGCTGAACAATTGGATCCCTGATCCGGAACCAGTCCGCGACCCGGCGCATGAAGCAGCAGTCCGCGATTTTTTGGGAAACTGGGGGCCGGAAGTGCCAGAGGGTGCTGCTGACGCCCCTGCCCCGGATTTCGACGCACAGTGCGAGGCGATGCTTGCCGCCGGTCCCGCGGTGATCTCGTCTATCATGGGGCTGTATTCACCAGACTTTGTCACCCGGATGAAAGAGCGGCAGATCAAATGGTTCGCCACGGTCACAACGGTTGCGGAAGCCGTCGCTGCTGAAGATGCAGGCGCGGACGTCATCATCGCCCAAGGCATGGAGGCAGGTGGCCACCGCGGCGCATTCGATGCAGACGATGCGGACAAAGCACTCGTCGGGCTGTTCGCGCTTCTTCCGGCAGTTGCAGACACGGTAAAAGTTCCGGTCGTGGCGACCGGCGGCATCGCCGATGGGCGCGGGATCGCAGCCGCCCTATTGCTGGGCGCGTCCGCCGTTCAGATCGGCACCGGGCTGCTTCGCACCACAGAGGCTGGAACAGCCACCGCCTGGGCGGACGCGATCGGTCGGACCCGGCCGGAGGATACCGCAACGACGCGCGCCTTTTCCGGTCGCTTGGGCCGGAGCGTCCGGACGGCCTATGTTGAGGCTGCGGCTGCGCCAGAAGCGCCCGCACCGGCTCCCTACCCCCTCCAGCGGGCGCTCACGGGCCGGATGCGTGCGCAGGCCGGACGCGAAGGCGATATCGACCGGATGCAAGCCTGGGCCGGACAATCGGCGATGCTGGCAAAGACCGGATCTGCGAAGGATCTGGTGGCAGGGCTCTGGGACGACGCTCGGGCTCTGCTCGGCGCTTAGCAACGCAATTGTCTACAACAACATGCGCCGGGTCTCCGACAGGAACTCGCGCCTGAAGATCACGCCCGCTGTCACCAGCGCGGCAATGATCAGGCCGATCGGGCCAAGGAACCAGGCCATCGAGGCCAGCGCAAAGTAGATGCCGCGCAGGCCCCGATTGTAGCTGCGTGCCGCGTTGACCTGCAATTCGCCTGCACGGCTAATGGCCGCGCTCTGATCCTCTCCGCTGTCTCTCTCCGGGATAGCCCCCAGCAAGACGGCGCAGTAGCCAAAGATCCGGTGCGCCCAGACGAATTTAAGGAAGCTGTCGACGGTGAGGCACAGAACGAACAGAAGCTTCAGTTCCCACAACCGCCGCGTCGCGGTCAGGTCCGTTACAAGGTCCTGAACCACACCCAGCATCTGCTCGGCCTGCCCCAGCAACGCGACGAGGCCGCCTATGGCCAGAATCGTGCCGGATGCAAAGAACGCGGCCCCCGCACGCAGGCTGATCAAAAGCTGGCTGTCGATGATCCGGGCGCTGCGACTGGCGGCGACACGCATCCATTCGCGTCGGTAGTTGGCCATCAGCCGTGACGTCGATGGCCGCGTGTCCGGGCAGTGCTCGACCATCAGCCGCATGGCCAAGGCCATCCCCAACAGCAAAGCGACCGCCACATAGTCTAGCGGTTCGAGCAGTGAAGTGATGCCTGCCAGTGCTTGCATGGTTACGGATTGCGATCCTGAATAGTGCGGGCCCCACTATGCATGTTCCGCGCCCGGACCATAGTGCCGAGAGGCCGGAATTCAGCGCAGCACCAGTTCAACGCGGCGGTTCAGGGCGCGTCCTTCTTCTTTGGCGTTCGACCGGATCGGCGCAAGATATCCGACGCCGCGCGCCTCAAGCCGGTCCGGCTCCACCCCGCGCTCGATCAGCGCCGTCCGGACCGCATCGGCGCGTCGGCGGGACAGCGTGATATTGCCATCCAGCGATCCGACGTTGTCCGAGTGGCCGACGATGGCGACGCGCAGATCCTGATTGGCACTCAACATCTCGGCCATTTCATCCAGCGCTTCGCCGGATTGCCAGGTCAATGCAGACCCGCCCGTCTCGAAAATCAGCCCGCCGACGGCGACATGGCCGAATTCCAGCAAACGGTCGATCAGCGGACGTGCAGCAGCGCGCCGGGGCAGGCTGCGCTGAACTTCTTCATCTTCATTCGGGACAGGTGCCTGCTGTTCTTCGAGCGGCGCATCCAAAGGTTCAACCGGCAAGGTGACCGTGCGCGCCTGGGGCCGGACCGTCACAACCTGAACGAAAACATCACCAAGAACTTCCGAGGCCAGGATTGAAACAAACCCCGACGGGTGTTTTCGCCCCATCGTCAGCTGACCGAAATGCGCGACGTCCATCCGCATCTCAGGCGGCGGGATCAGGTCGGCCTCTATCCTGAAGTCAAATCCCCCGCAGGCGCGCCGCTCACAGTCCAGCAGCCGTTGATATCCCGCCGCCCGCAGGTTTTTGCGATAGATGTCCAGGACCGAGGCAAACGTTGCACCACCACTGCCATCGACGCGCCAGGCGGCACGCAAAACCTCCCCGCTTACTGTCTCGGTCGCCGGCAGATCACCGCCAAAGGCTGCGATGGGCAAGGCATAAGTATCCGATCTCAAGACCTCCGACGCGGTCTCGGATGCACCATCAGGCGGCGGCAAAGTGATGGGATCGGCCAGCGCGGCAGAGACCACCGGACCAAGCCAGAATGCAGCTCCGATCAGCCACCGGCCCATCCGCTATCCCCGCGCCATGCCGTGATATTCAGGATTGGGCCGCATTCCGATGGCCGAGGCCATGCGGTTCGACATGTTGAAAAACCCGGCGACTGCGGCAAGGTCCCAGATATCCTCGTCGGTCAGACCATGATCCCGCAACGCAGTGCGATCGTCTTCCGTGATCGCCGAGCTTTCTGTCGTTACCTTCATCGAGAACTCGAGGATCGCATGCTGCCGCGAATCCAACTCAGCCGCACGCCAGTTCATGACCATCTGCTCGCCCAGAACCGGATCCCCTGAGATCAGCCTGACCTGCGCACCGTGCGAAACCTGGCAATACCAGCACCGGTTATGGGCAG
>JBCCMP010000185.1:0-9468 GCA_039026295.1 Pseudomonadota bacterium
GGCAAAGCTGGACAAGGCCGCATCCGAACTGGACGCCATGGCGCTGCCGTTCGATGTGACCGACCACGCCGCCACCCGCACGGCTGTGGACGGGTTCGAGGCAGACCACGGCCCGATCGATATCCTGATCAACAATGCCGGCATGCAGCACCGCACGCCGCTGGAAGACTTCGATCCCGCTGATTTTGAACGCCTGATGGCGACCAACGTGACCTCGGTCTTCAATGTCGGACAGGCCTGCGCCCGGCACATGATCGGTCGGGGCGCGGGCAAGATCATCAACATCGCCTCGGTCCAGACCGCTCTCGCCCGGCCGGGCATCGCGCCCTACGTCGCCTCGAAAGGCGCCGTGGCGAACCTGACCAAGGGCATGGCGACCGACTGGGCGCCGAAGGGGCTGAACGTCAACGCGATTGCGCCGGGCTATTTCGACACCGAACTGACCGCAGCGCTGGTCGCCGACGCCGAGTTCACCGCCTGGGTCGCGACACGTGCGCCACAGGGCCGCTGGGGCCAGGTTGATGAATTGATCGGCGCGGCGGTCTTTCTCTCCTCGGCGGCATCCAGCTTCGTCAACGGCCACACGCTGTTCGTCGATGGCGGCATGACCTCGTGCCTCTGACAAACCGAACCGGAGGGCTTTGAGATGAACAGGGTTGCACTGATCGGATGCGGCGCCATGGGCGGCGCCATCGGGGCCCGGCTGGCCGAGATTGGCGAGGATCTGACGGTCTTCGACCTCGATCCCGCCGCAGTGGCGCGGCTGGTCGCCAAGGGCGCGAAGGCCGGGACATCGGCGGCGGATGCCGCTGCGGGCAAGGATTTCGTCATCACCTCGCTGAATGCCGCCGGCATCGTTCGCGCCGCGGTGTTTGGAGAAGGCGGCGTCGCAGATGGTGCCGCGCCCGGCACCATGATCATCGACATGTCCTCGATCGACCCTCCGGCCACCAAGGCCTTGGCCGCCGATGCCGCCGAAAGGGGTCTGGCCTGGATCGATGCCCCCCTGTCGGGCGGCGCGCCAAAGGCGCTGATCGGCGAGTTGACGGTCATGGCGGGCGGCACGGCCGAGCATTTCGAGAGATCCCGGGCCGTCATGTCAGGGCTCTGCAAGAACTACACCCATATGGGTCCTTCCGGCGCTGGACAGACGACCAAGCTGATCAATCAGCTTCTCTGCGGGATCGGCTTCATGGCGGTGGCCGAGGCGACACGACTGGCTCAGGATGCAGGCGTCGATGCCGCGATGATCCCGGTCGCCCTGAAAGGCGGCCGGGCAGACAGCGCCCTCTTGCAGGAATACATGCCCCGCATGGCGGCGCGAGACTACACGCCGACCGGCCGGATCGACAACATGGTCAAGGACCTGAACGGCGTGCAGGACCTGGCGCGCCTGACCGACACCGCGATGCCGGTCACCGCCATCTGCGCCGAGATCCATCGCCTGCTGACGGCCCAGGGCCTTGGCGGCGCGGATCAGGCCGCCCTGATGGAGTACTGGAAAGAGCGCGACACGTCGGACATGCCGGCGTGAGAACGCCCGGCGGCATTGCAGAGGCTTCTGCCAAGCTGCCCTGATGACCTGCGGTGCCCGCGCTGGAAGGTTTGTCCGTCGCCACGGTGCGGACGGACGAAGGCGTAAAACGTCAAGTAGGGAGCAATCGATCCCCTGCCGGGCCAGCGATTGCGATGCAATCAACGCTCGACAGATAAACAATCGGGTCGTCCCTTCAGCGTAGACTCTCTAGCGGCAATGCGCTGGCGCGGTGTCGTCCTTGAGCCAGCCGGAAAAACCGGAATTCAGTAAGCGCGTCTGGTCCACCGTAAATCTCTACCCTTAAGCCGTCGCATCATCGGCGATTGCGTCCACTCTAAAGACCATGAAGCGCAGCATGAGTTGCGAGCGTAGACGGCCACGGTGTTCCTAAGCGGTACTCTGACCTTCCAACGCGTACGCGGGACATCGCCTCCGGGCTCGGCAAACCACCTCCGATTGGACTCTGCCCGGCCGATTTCGTTATGCTCGGCCCGGGTCTGCAGGGCTTGATCCAATTCATATACGGAGTTTTTCAATGCGACGCGTATTGATGTTTGTATTTCCGGGTCACCAGGCTTTGGACGCGACCGGGCCCGCGGATGTTTTGGTTCTGACCAACAATCTCTGCCGCGCCCGGGGAATGAAGACCGTACCTTACGAGATCATTCTGTGCGCGCCGGAAAAAGGGCTGGTGGCCGCAACGGGCGGCGTGATGCGGTTTTATGTGGACCATGGCATTGACGACTTCTCGGACGCTGATCTGGCCGAAATCGACACATTCGTGATCGCCGGCGGAGCCACGGCCATACAGCTGCGGCACGATCAGAAGGTAATGGATTTTCTCAACCGCGCGGCGACTTTGGCGGGACGCGTAGCCTCGATCTGCACCGGTGCGTTTTTGCTGGCCAATACCGGCCTTTTGTCCGGGCGCAGCGTGGCAACCCATTGGTGGAGCAAGCGGCAGCTTGTGCAGGAGTATCCCGACATAGATGTAAACTCAGACGCGATCACGCATCGCAGCGGGCGTTTCTGGAGCTCGGGCGGTGTCAGTTCAGGCATCGACCTGGCGCTTGCGATCGTTGAAGAGGACCTGGGCGCCGACATCGCCCGGGCCGCAGCGCGGGCAGCGGTAGTCTACCTGAATCGACCGGGCGGCCAGATGCAGTTCAGCCCGCCCCGGGACCCGATGCCTGCGATAGAGCCCGACCCGCAAGAGCACCAGATCACCGAGATCATCAACTTCATCAAGTCAAACCCGACCGCGGATCTACGCCGTGCCTCTTTGGCGGAACGGTTCAACGTGACCGAGAAGACGCTGGCGCGTCGGGTCGAAAGCTTCACCGGGACCGCGCTGTCGCGCCTGGTCGAGCAGGTGCGTGTCCGTTGGGCGCAGCTTCACCTGGAGTCTTCGGACGACACGCTGGAGAAGATCGCCGCGCAATCGGGGTTCAAGTCATTGGACACAATGCGCCGCGTGTTTGTCCGCCGGATCTCCGTGACACCGGCAGAGTATCGGGATCGCTTCAGGTCTGCCCTGTCGGCAAATGGTTTGCAGGATACTGCTCCCAATGGGGACAAGGACGACGCCCCGTGTCCTGAAACGTCGGATTTTTGTCCTTCCACTACAGCCGCCGAGTAGGCGACCATTTCCCTGCGATGGGGATTTTGAGGGTGCGATTTTTCTGGTGACGTTCGTCACCCGAGCGATGCTTGCAGCAAATTCTTGATCGTTTTGGATGGGGTTGGCCCGGTTACGCATTGTGATTGCGCGGCACCGGCCACTTGGAAAACAGCTCTGATGCGGCGATGGCCCGCACGCCTTGAACCCCGAACGTGATTTCGGGCGCGGATGAAGGCGTGACTTGCTGATCGGCCACAAAGGGCGAGCTGGAGAGCGTGCGCGATGAAGATCATCCGAACAGCAGGGATCCCGCGGATATCTGTTTCCGTCCTGCGATCGCCAGCGCCGAACACCGATGGTTCGACAAAACGACGGGGCACCTTCGCTCTCCAAGCGCGCACCCGGGTCTGCGCCAAAGGCCGACCATATCACTCGGCTGGTGCCGAAACACGTTCAATCACGAGGCCAAGTACCGTCGAAGCAGGGGATTACCATTGAGCACAAAGCGAATTCAAAGCAGCTTATTTCAATCGATCGCCCGACTAATTTTGATGGCGAGACGCCGTGGGTTGACCGAGGTCGTGGCAGCGCTGAGCGTTGCCGTGGTTTTGCCGGCCCACGGCGTTGCCGCAAGCCTGACAAGTCTCGATGGCCAGGCCATGTCCAGTCCGATGGCGTCGGGCGACCAGGCGATCGTGCGTGCATCCGGGGCCGAGGCATTCCCCTTCGCCGGGCATTCCCTTCAACTGGCGGATGCAGTTGCGCTGATCGGGTTGTCCGCCGATGCGGCGCATGTGGCGGTCGTGTCCGGCAGCATCGGAATAGGTGAACTGACCGTCGGGCCTGGCGACGTCGTGATCATTCCGCCCTACGGAGCCGAACCCACGGCGCACGGCTTTGACGCCGCTCGCCTCGCCGCCGCATTGCCCGCGACGCCCGCGGCCGATTTCGTCCGATTGCTGGATCTCGTCGCCAAGGATCAGGAACTCGGCATCTTCCTCGGGCGCTACGCCAGTACGGCCTTCAATCTGCAGGCACCGCTGTCCGCGCTGGAGGAGGAGCGCAGACGCGCAGCCGTCGGCAGCGCTGAAGTGGCAGCCATCCGCTTCTCCAGCAATTCTGACGCCACACGCATCGAAGCGGAAGTTGTCGATGCCTTCCTGAACGCGATGGCATCGGCAGACACCGACGCGGCCGCTGAATTTATCGACCCGGCCCCATTTGGCGGTGCAATCGATGCCCTCAGCGCCGATGCGCGCCGGGCCTACACGAGGGGGCTGGCCCGAAAGGCCAATTGGAGACGGCTGGCAGGGTCGGCCCCTCGCAAAATCCGCGACAATCTTTGGCAGGCCGGTCCCTCACAGCGCCCGGTCACCCTGACATTGCAACCGAAATCCGACTTCATCTTCATTTCGCAGATCGCTTTTTGATGCGCTGCTTTCCGAAACATTCCCAGTAAATCCAAAGGGCCAAGATCATGCGCCTCAAAACAGTATTTCTCTGCTTCACTGCCGTCTGCATTTGCGCTCCTGCCGCGCTGGCGGATGGATACACCCTCCGCTGGTCGTCGGATCTCTACGATGGAACGACCCATTTTTCCGAGACGCGGAAGATGGACGTGGCCTATGCCAAGCGCGGCCACATCTCGGGCATGAAGGCCCGTTATCTTGGCGGCGCGCAGACTGCATCGGCGCCTGAGTTTTCGTTGGCGATGCAAGAAGAGCCACTGCCGGCAAATCGCCAATCGGTCGGGCTGGCCTATGACTTCAACCGGAATATCCTTCTGGGCGATGCGCCGTCCGTGCGGTGGTACAACACCTATCTGCGACCAACCCTGTCGCCGGGCCTCCCGATCGGTCAGGATGCGGCGTGGCAACGCCGTTTCGGTCTTGAAGAGCTTGGTCTGGGATTCGAGCGCGCAAGTCCGATATCGCTCTCATTCGATCGCCGTTTCGTCAGTCACGATGGCAAAGATTATGCGCTGTTGAGCTTCAGCTTTCCGGCGATGACCTACAGGTCGGTTGCCGGGGCGGAGATCATGCACTGGGGCCGCGGTTTCGCGATCATGGACGCCGAATTCACCGAAATATTTTACTCCGGCACCTGGCATCGCGGCGTGGCAAATCCGGGCACCCCGGAAGAGCAGGTTTTTTCGTCCCGTAACGGGATGCAGAATATTCTGGATACCGGATCGGCAAAGCTGGATCTGGGCGATTTCGATGCCGCCGCGGATTTGGTGCGCGAGTCCCTGAAAGGGTACGAGGATCTCGCAACTGCGCCCCTCTTCCGGCGCACAAACCGGCGCGAGGAACTGGACCGCAGCTTCTTCCTGGCCGCCGGAGTGATCGACATGTGGGCCGCCGCCCACGTCGAGGACAGCGCCAACCAGCTTTCGATCATTCAGGATCTGATGAGCGGGGCCGAAAGCCGGGTCAAGTCGACCAATGACAGCGCAGTGGGTGACACGACCAGTGCCGTCGATACCATCAAGAAAATTCTCAGCCCGTTTGAGCTGGCCGCGGCCGGGCAGCGGAACCTGAACTACGACGACGCCCAATTTTACACCGATCTGGCGACCGACTACATCAACAAGGCGAAAGCTGCCGGGAACGCGGAAGACGCGGACAACTACCTCCGGCTTGGCTCCCGGTATCTGAGCTACTCGGAAGACATCCTGTCAGACCTGCCCGCAAACTCGGTGAAGGGCCGATTGCTGAACACTTTGGACACCCTGAAGTCCAGCAACAAGCTTACGACCGGGGTGAAAGCGACGAGCGGGTTGTTGGGGGTGGTCGGTGACGTCGGCGACGTTCTCACAACCGCCAATGCCCTGACCAACAGCGACCCCAGCAAGCTGACCGGCTCCGATTCCACATCTGTGCCCTACCAGATTTTCGAACGGGTGGTTCTGGATGTCGTTCTGGGGGTCGGCAGCGCTGTCGCGCAGAAAGACTACAAGGGCATCGTGCTGGGTACGACCGCTGTCGTCACGAAAAGCATATCTGACATCGGACTGAGCGGGGTTGGCGCACTCAACGCACAGGACGAGGCCGCGCTGGCCAAGGCGGGGCTGAACTCGACCCAGATCGCCTTCGTGAACAAACTGCTGGAAAAGCGCTCGCAGGGCGTCGATCTGACGGACAAGCGCAACATCAAGCGCGCGATTGAGGAACTGGATCCGGACATCCGCGCGACACTGGATCGCGGCATTGAACGCCAGGATGAGGAACGGCAGCAAACCGATCCGCCTGTCGGCACCGATACCGGGACTCAAGTGCAGACGGACCCGCCGATCGGAACAGGACCGGGCACATCGGAAGATCCGCCGGGGGGGTCCGACACACGGACCGATCCGCCGGGCGATACGGGGACAGGCACAAGAACCGATCCACCGACGACGGGCGGCAGCGGCGATCGTACGACGCAGACGACGACCCTTCCGCCGGCCGGGGATGATACCGGAGGGGGCCAGCCACCGCAGACCCCGGCCGATACGACCGTCAGCCGCGACCGGGACCCGCGCAAGCCGCCTGAGCTGGACCTGTCCGTCGACTACCCGACGGCACCGCCCCGCGTTCCCAAACCCGATGACACGCCAGAGGTTGTCATCGGTCAGACATCCGAGCTGCCACAGGAGCTGCTGGACCAAATCCAGCGCGAAATCGAGCTTGAGGACCGCCGCCGTGATCTGGGCGAATTGCAGGACAACCTGATCCGCGAGCGTGACGAACGGGACCGCCGGGCTCGTGAGGACCGCGACGCCCGTAATCAGGACGTCGTCGATATCTTCGGCGACTTCATGGAGAACAACGCCTTCGGATACGAAGACATGGCGGGCATTGTTCCGACCGATCTGTCCCCGTACCTGAACTGGCTTGAGACGCAGAACCTGCAAAGGTTGGAACGTCTCGCCCGCAATGGCGGGTATCCCAATCTCGCCACTGCGCTTTCCGACTATGTGAACCTGATCACGCAGGCAACAGATCAGGGGTTCCGGCAGTACGCGCTTGGCAGCTATCAGGGGGCCGGGCTGGCCGGGTTCCTCCCCTCGATCGCATCGCGCAACCTGGCCCGGGCGCGGTTGGCCCTTGGCGATCTGCTGATTGCCAGCGGCTTCATCCAGTCGCTTGGCGGTCTGACCGACATCACGATCTCCGGAAACCGGCTTTCGATCACTCTCTTCGATTTCGGCATCGAGGACGGCGACGTCGTGACCTTGTTCATCAACCAGTTGAACCAGCAGATCCTGCAGCAGACCTTCACGCTGAGCAATGCGGGCACGACCGTTTCGGCAACACTGCGTTCGTCGATCCCTGCAGCTGTCACCGTGACGGCGCTGAACGAGGGCTTTGCCTCTCCCAACACCGCGGGCGTCACTCTCAGCCCGGTCACCAGCGGCAACAGTGCGCAGAGCTACTCGCTGAACACCGGCGAATCCGCCGTGTTGCGGGTGCAGGTCGGGCAGTGAGCGGCCATGCTGAACGTTAAAGGAAGAACGAAGATGTACCGCTTCACCGGGATCATTTTATCCGCCCTGCTGGTCGCTGAAACCGGCAGTGCTCAGACGCTGACGGACTCAATCACGGTCGATGCGCAAACCCGCCGCGCGCTGGAAGGTGCGCGCCAGCGGACAGTCCGGTATCAGCCCGGTGACGAGACCGTGTTGCCCGGCGAAACCGGTCTTTTCATCCTTGAAAAGATCGACATCTTCAGCGTCCGGGGCGGGGCGTCGATGGGCTTTTCCAGTAACCCGGCCCGGAACGATCTGGGCGGTCCCGAAAGCCCCTTTGTCAGCGCCTTCGTGGACGCCGGAGTAGACACCCGCATCGACCAGAGTTTCGATGTCGGCGCACGGTTTTCGCTGTCGACCACGCAGTTCACCGGCGTTGATAATCTGTCCAGCACCGCTGCCATTCTGTCCGGTTATGTCGGCCGCGAGATTGCGTATGGCGTCTATGCCCAGGCCGACTTCAACCTTGGTTGGAGCATTGCCAATGGTGGATTGTCGGATGCCACCGCATTCTACGGGGCAGGACTTTCACTGCGCCGCGGATTTTTGCTGCACCCCCGTGTCGCGCTGACACCTTCTGTATCAGCCGGCTATTCAGGGTCGGAGGTGTCCGAACTGGAGAGCTATTCGATCAGCGGCGGGGCCGAACTTGACGTCCTCGTCGCTGAAGGCTTGACGACAAAGACCTCCGCGCAGGTCATCTTCCGCGAATTTCCGGACTTCTTTGAGTCCACGACCGGCGTTGCGCGGCATGATCTGGCTTTCAGCCTCGGCGTTGCCGCCAGCTATGCACTATCGGATTTTGCCGCAGCCAATATCAGTCTGGGATACACGACCAACCAGTCCAGCCTGGACATTTCCGACTACGACAACATCGACGGTTTGCTTGGCGCGAGTATCATCTTCAAATTCTGAGACAGGACTGATGTCAGACAGGCAGTGGCCATCTGGCGATGACGCATGCAACGTTGTGCGCCGCCAACCTGACGGAGCCGCAAGATGCTCTGTCAGAGGTCGCCAATACCGATCGAAGCCTGCGGAACGAAATTGAACCAAAACCACCGAATTCGGTTCCGTCACCTCTCGGATTTGGATCTTGTTAGAAGCCAGTATTTATCGGGCACGTTTTGGTACCGACCTCGGAACGTCGATTAACCAAATATTGAAGGCCAACGGCGACTAGACAGAACGGGGTCGCATGAAATTCGACCGTTGCCTTGTTTGGAATTGGCAGTCGCGCGAGGCGTCGCGCAACGACCCCAAGTGACCGTTACTTGTTCCGTCCGTATCGCGAAGGAAAACAGGTTGAGCGCCCAACAGTCCTGTCTGTCCGGTCTGCAATCAGCGGCCCAACGCGGTCTGTCTGAGGAGATATCCGGCGCGCTCCGCTCGAGCCCCTACTACTTTGTTCTGCGCGGAAGCCCGCCCACCGAAGATCCCGCGCCATCGCTCGTTCTGATCGAAGAGGTCGTGCGGGCGTGCGGGGCGGTGCCGCGTCACAAGATATGTTTCACACGGATCAAGATCGACCCGCTTCAGGCTCTTTTCAAAGGAAACTCCACGCGTCTGAGCCGCACCCGAAATGCAATGCCGCCGCACACGGATTCATCCTACGAGACTGAACCTCACGAACTGGTTGTGTTTCAGATCGTTCGCGCGGACCCGGCAGGCGGCGAAACCATTCTGGTGCCGGTGGACGCGGTCGTGGGTCATTTGGCGGCAGAGGCCGCGGCAGCACTGTCGGAGCCTGTCTTTCCTTTTGGATCGGCGACGCATCCGATCCTCGCACCGCACGAAGCC
>JBCCMP010000186.1:0-9465 GCA_039026295.1 Pseudomonadota bacterium
GGCCGCGCCGAGCTGAAAGTTGCCAATGACATTATCGCTGCTGCCGCAGATGCCAATGATTTCGAATATGTGGGGTGCTGATGTTCGAAACCGGGCACTTTGCCTTCCTGTGGCACAAGCTGGCCACCCGGATCGGGCTTGTGCCCAAGGTGATCGAAAGCGACTGGCGCGCGGGCGCAAACCCGGAGGCAATTGCCGATGCGTTAAAGGCCGATGCAGGTCACGAGATCAAGGCGGTCTGTGTGGTGCACAACGAGACGTCGACGGGGTGTACCTCCCGCATCGCCGATGTCCGCCGGGCAATCGATGATGCCGGTCACCCGGCCCTGCTGATAGTGGACACGATTTCCGGGCTGGCATCGGCTGATTTCCGGATGGATGAATGGGGGGTGGATGTGACCGTGTCCGGCTCTCAGAAAGGTCTGATGCTGCCGCCGGGTCTGTCCTTCAACGCCTTCTCGGCCAAGGCCAAGAAGGCCCATGCCAGCGCCGCATGTCCCCGGTCTTACTGGGACTGGTCCGATATGCTGGGGCCGAACGCCAACGGGTATTTCCCCTACACCAACGCCACCAACATGCTTTATGGCCTCGCCGAAGCGATCGACATGCTGGAAGAAGAAGGTCTGGACAATGTCTTCGCCCGCCATCAGCGCCACGCCAAGGCGACGCGGGTTGCCGCTCAGGCCTGGGGGCTGGAGGTGCAGTGCACGGATGAGCGGGAGCATTCGCCGGTTCTGACCACCGTGCGCATGCCGGAGGGGCATTCCGCTGATGCGTTCCGGAACGTCGTGCTCGAACGGTTCGACATGTCTCTTGGGTCCGGTCTTTCGAAGGTCGCCGACAAGGTGTTCCGGATCGGACACCTCGGCGATTTTAATGATCTCATGCTGATGGGGACGCTCAGCGGCGTCGAGATGGGTCTGGGGATTGCGGGCGTGCCGCACCAGAAAGGCGGCTGCGATGCCGCGATGCGGGTGCTGGAGGGGTGAGCTTCGAGCCGCGCGACCCTGATTGGGAAGCCCGCACCCGCGACAGCCACCGGGCGCAGCCCATGATGCGGACGCTGGGTATGACATTGTTGCGGGTTGCCCCCGGCGAAGTCGATGTCGAGATGCCGTGGGATCAGCGGTTCTGCGAGTCGGGCGGCGGATTGCATGGCGGTACGGTTGCGACCGGGATGGATACGGTCTGCGCCTCGGCTGCCGTGTCGTTGCAGGCCGCCACAGATTCTGTGTTGACGGCGGAACTGAAGACCAACTTCTTGCGCCACGCGGTGGGCGAACGCTTCCGCTTCGAGGGCCGGGTCATCAAACCCGGTCGCGCCCTGGTCTTTACCGAGGGCAAGGCCTGGGCCATCACGGGCAATGAAGAAAAGCTGGTCGCGACGATGAGCGCGACGATGGCCGTCATTGCAGATCGTCACTGACAGAGTGGGTCAACCCCGGGCCGGCATCTGAACGCCGCATCGTTTCTTCGTTGAACTTTCGCCGCCACTTGAACAGTGTCTGGTGATTGTTTGGTTGGAGAACGCCATGACCAATTACGAGATGGCGGCGCTGGCCGTCCAGATTGTCGGGTTCGCGGGGATCATCGTTTCCATCGCCATGGTCTACCGCCAAATTCAAAGCAGCGTATTCTGCGAGTACACAAAGCGGTACAACGAGATCGAACTGTCGCTTAACCCGTTCATTCGGGATGAAATGTTTGACAAACCTTACGACGCCTTCTCCGATGACCAGCGGGCGGAGATACGCGCCGCCACCCGGCGATACCTGAATCTGTGTTCCGAGGAGTTCCACCTGAACCAGCACAAGTTCATACACCGGACAACATGGCAGGTCTGGGATCTGGGTATCCAACGCATGTTGTCGGTGAATGCGGTAAGCGGTGCCGTCGCTGAAATTCATAAGGAATTTCAGTACTTCAAGGACTTCCATGACTATCTGCTAAAGAAAGCAAGGATCGTTGCTGCCGATGCCTGATCTTAACATCGAGAGGCGTGGCGAGATCGTCCATGCCACGTTCAACCGCCCGGCTCAGCGCAACGCGTTGACCTTCGAGATGTACGAGGCGCTGGCGGCGCTGTGTGATGATCCGGGCGAGGCCCGGGCGATGATCATCTCGGGTGCGGGCGGCGCGTTTGCCGCAGGGACGGACATGACCCAATTCCGGGCCTTCGAGAAACCCGAGGACGGGTGGGCCTATGAAGAGAACATGGACAAGATCATGTCCCGGATCGAGCGGTGCCGGATACCGACGATTGCCGCGATCACCGGGGCCTGCACGGGGGGCGGGGCGGCGATTGCGGCGTGCTGCGATCTGAGGATCACGGATGCCCGGCTGAAGTTCGGATTTCCCATTGCGCGGACGCTCGGGAACTGCCTCTCCATCGCGTCGTTGTCGCGCCTGTCCAGCCTGATGGGGCAGGGCCGGGTGCGGGAGATGATTTTTACCTCTCGTCTTGTCGGTGCAGATGAAGCTCTGGGACTGGGGCTGGTGATGGAAATTGCGGACGATCCGTTGCCCCGCGCAGAGGAACTCGCTGCGCAACTGGCAGGCCACGCTCCGATCACCATGCGGGTCACGAAAGAGGGGCTGCGCCGTCTTCGTACCGATGGACCGGAGGCCGACGATCACGATCTTGTCGAAGCCGCGTACATGAGCGAGGACTTCAAGGAGGGCATGGAAGCGTTTCTGGGGAAGCGCAAACCGGTCTTCAAAGGCCGATGAGGGGAACATGAGCGGACCACTGGAAGGCGTGACAGTCATTGAGCTTGCCCATGTCATGGCCGGGCCGGTCGCCGGGCTGATGCTGGCCGACATGGGTGCCAACGTGATCAAGGTGGAGAAACCCACCGGTGACGACACGCGGCATTCCGCCCCTTACATCGGCGAAGAAGCGGCCAGCTACATGATGATGAACCGGGGCAAGCGGGGCATCGTGCTGAACCTGAAAGACCCGGCGCAGGCCGATGCCCTGCGCACCATGATCCGTTCGGCGGATGTGGTCTTGGAGAATTACCGGAAAGGCACGATGGAGAAGCTGGGTCTCGGCTACGAGGACCTGAAGAAGGACAATCCCGGCCTGATCTATGGTTCGATCTCGGGTTTCGGGCGGACAGGGCCTTACGCTGACCGGGCCGGCTTCGATCTGGTTGCGCAGGGCATGTCCGGGCTGATGTCTGTCACCGGAGAGGGGCCGGGCCGCCCGCCCTGCAAGGTCGGGCCGCCGGTCAGCGACATCACCGCTGGCATTCTGCTGGCGATGGGCGTCTCGGCTGCGCTGGCGCGGCGACACGAAACGGGAGAGGGCCAGATCGTTGAGACCTCGCTGTTCGAGGCGGCGATCACGCATACCTACTGGCAATCGGCGATTGCGTTTGCGACCGGAGTTGACCCGGAACCGATGGGATCGGCCCACCCCCTGAACGCGCCCTATCAGGCGATCCAGACCGCCGACGGCTACATCAATCTGGGTGCTGCCAACCAGCGGAACTGGGAACGGCTTGTTGCCCTGATCGACCGCCCGGATCTGGCGGAGGATGAACGCTTCGCCGGGAACACCGGGCGCATGGCCAACCGGCACGACCTGGAGGCCGAGTTGAACGAGGTATTCCAAAAGAAGACCTCTGCCGAATGGCTGGAATTGCTGGAGGACGGCGGTTTCCCGGCCGGGCCAGTCCTGTCGATTTCCGAAATGCACGCCGATCCGCAGGCGATTGCCCGGCAGATGGTGCCGGTGGTGCAGCATTCCACGGTCGGCGCGGTCCAAACTCTTGGCCTGCCGGTGAAGTTCACCGGGACGCCTGGGGGCGTGCAGGGTCCGGCACCGGTTCTGGGTCAGCATACGGAAGAGGTTCTGGCGGAGTACGGGATCAGCCTGTGACCCTCTGGATGTCCGATCTGCCGTTCGAGACCGATGCAGGGTTTGGCAGTCGTGCCCGCATCGGGCTGGTGGTTCTGGCGACGGACTACACGATCGAGCGCGAGTATCAGGCGGTCGTGAACCTTCTGGACGGCGTTGCATTTTATGCCGCCCGCATTCCCATGGATCCCGTTGTGACGCCGCAGTCCCTGACCGCGATGGGGGTCGAAATCCCGCGGACTGCCGGGCTGATCCTGCCAGACGACCAGGTCGACGTGATCGCCTACGGCTGCAGTTCGGCGACCGCGCTTCTGGGCGAGGACAAGGTCGGCGAGCTTGTTCAGGGCGTGAAGCCGGGCACAGTCGTGACGACGCCGATCACCGCGGCAAAGGCCGCATTGGGTGCGCTGGGGGTTCAGCGACTGGGTGTGCTGACGCCCTACACGGCCGATGTGAACCATGGGATCAAGGCGGCGTTCGAGGCAGCCGGTTTCGAGATACCGGTCTTCGGGTCCTTCGATGAGCCGCGCGACAAGGTCGTGGCGTCAATTTCCGAAGCCTCGATAAGTCAGCAGGCGCGGGCCCTGACCGGCGCGGCAGAGATTGACGGGCTTTTCATCTCTTGCACCAGCCTGCGCGGGCTTGGGGTCAGTCCGGCGCTGGAGAACGAGCTTGGCATCCCGGTCACGGCGTCGAACCATGCCATGATCTGGCACAGCCTGCGGCTTGCGGGGATCGACGACCGGCTGGACGGATTGGGACAGCTCTACACGCTTGCGATCTGACGCCGCTCAGGCCCGGAATTGAGCAGCCAATCGCTCCAGCAGGATCTCTGTCGAGCCGTCAGTGAAACTTCCGGCGCGCACGCCGATCATGTGTCGACCGAACGGATAGCTCTCTTTCAAACCCTCAGCACCCATGCATTGGGCCAAGGCCGGTAGATGCCGTTCGGCCATCCGCGTGGCAAAGACCTTGGCCCGCGCCGCAGGGTACATCGCGTCCTTTTCGGCATCTATCAGTGCAGCGGCATCGCGCACCAGCGCGCGCGCCGCGGCCAGATCGGTGTCCGCATCGGCCAGTTTCCAGCGCCATCCCTGATGGCCTATCAAGGGTTTGCTGAAGGTTTCGCGCCTGTTGCCGTATTCGGCGACGATCCCGAGGCATTCGGCGACCATGCCGCAGCACATCGCGGCGACGTAGGCGCGGGCGCCATTGATGTCTGTCAGCGCGGATTTGAACGCCTCTCCCGCAGGCCGGATCATCTCGCCGGGCTCGACCCTGTAGTCGTTCAGGATGAAACCGCCCGCGCCGATGGAATGTTGCGCCGACATCCGGGCCGGATCGGTCCGGGTGAACCCGTCGCGCTGCCCATCGACCAGGAATGAGGCGATCCCCCTGCCACCGGAGCCGGGCTGCGTTTGCGCGTATACGACGATCAGGTCGGCGGCCACAGCGTTGATGATCCAGGCCTTTTCGCCGTTCAGGCGCCAGCCATCGCCGTCTGCAGCGGCCGTGGTCCGGATCGCACCGAAATCTGATCCTGCCCCCGGCTCGGTCAGTGCCGTGCAGCCGACGCGGCGGGCGGTGAGAAGATCGTCGAGGTATCGTGGCACCAATCCGGGCGCGTCCCGTGTCAGCCGGTGCGCCACATTTTGCGTGTTCAGGAGCGACATCGCAAAACCAAAGTCAGCGCCGCCCAGGATCTCGGCAACCTGAGCCTTGACCGAATAGGGGTGCCCGAGCCCGCCGTCCGAAGGCGGGACCTGCAGTCCTGTCAGGCCCATCCCCGCAGCCTGAGACAGGGCCTCATGACCCAAACGTCGTTCGCGTTCCCAAACCAGAGCACCCGGCGCGACCACCTCGCGGGCAAAGGTCCGCGTTTGGTCCAGCAAAGCTGCCGGACTGGCTGTCATGTCACCTCGACCCGGTATCCGGCGCGGGGGAAATGAACGCAAACCTCACCGGCGCGGGGGTCTTCGCGTTTGACGGCGACCGTATCGCGGCTGGCGAAGTGGATTGTTCCGGCCACTGCCTGCTCGCCGCCGTCCAGATCCGGTTGCACAGTCACCGGCATGCCGACCTCCAACCCCTGAGGATCCATCGGGTCGACCATTTCCGGCGTTGAGATCGATGTTTCGCGGGCGATGGTCAGCGCTTCTTCGGCAGTCATTGGCTCGGCGTCGCCGTGACCCAGGGTTTCCATCCGGTCTTCCCATTCGGTCAGGTTTTTGAACTGCGAAAGGAACATCGGACCATCCGGCCAGCGTCCGCGGACAAACCAGATGACGTGCCAGGCCAGACAGTCCGGCAAGCCCGGATTGTCACCCAGCATGAAGTCACGCCCGGTCGAGAGGCGGTCGTCGACAAAGCCGAAATGGGTACGGATCTGCGCCGCGATGTGGGGGAGTTCAGCATTGGCCGCTTTCAGACCGGCAGCCCAGTCGGGCCCGAGGTAGAGGCGCCCTCGATCCTCGGCGAAAGCGGGGTCCAGTTTCTCGCCCGCCGCACCAAGGATCAGTTTCACGCACAGCGTGAAGAGTTCGGTATCCGTCCAGCGGCTGACACCGTAGGCCA
Source organism: Pseudomonadota bacterium (assembly GCA_039026295.1). GTDB lineage: Bacteria > Pseudomonadota > Alphaproteobacteria > Rhodobacterales > Rhodobacteraceae > Thermohalobaculum. The sequence continues at coordinate 6,440 of JBCCMP010000186.1, forward strand.
TGCCGTCCGCACCCCCGGGAAAGAAGGTGGGCGAGGGGTGACGGGCTTCAATCTCCCGCAACGCACAGATCGAATCGCAGAAGATATCCGCGCCGATCTGCATGACCGGCGTCCTGCGATAACCGCCTGTCAGAGGGGTCAGATCCGGCTTTGGCGGCAGGCGCGGGATCTCCACATCGCGCCAGGATAGCCCCTTCAGACCGAAGGCCTTGCGGACCTTCTCGGCAACCGGGCTGGCGGGGTAATTGTGAAGGATGATCTCTGACATGGTTCGGTCTCGCGCAGGAAATGGATGCGGGCGGGGTGCGGGTACTGCTGACCACTCCTTCGCGCAGAGGTCAAGCGTGACGCCCCGGCTTGCCTATGCGGCCGCAGACGTCAGGCGGGTAACCCGACCTCGACCAGATGGCGCCACAGCAAGCTGTCGCCCACATCGAACAGCACGGTTGATCGCCGCCGGTTCTCTGGTGCCGAGTTTCGGGCACCCGTCTGGAATTCGACATATTCGGCCAGGACCTGCCCGGGCCATGATTTGATCAGCCGCGGCTCTTCGATGGCAATTTGGAATGCCGGGTTCGACCCGTGCGCGCTGTAGATCGGGCCAAGAAGATCGTCGCGGGACAGCACGGTGCCGGACGGTTGCACATTCTCGAAATCGGGGTGCAGCGCTTCGGAAAACGCCGAATCGAACGCTGTGATCGGTTCGTCGCCTCGAAACCAGGCTGCGATGAAATCGTGCAACCGGACGATTTCACTGTTGACGGTGCGCAGCTCTGCCATCTCTCAAGCCCCTGTTATTGCGGAAAGAAGTCCATCTATACGGTGGTCAATTCCACTGACGGTTCCGTCATTCTAAGCCTCGGAAACAGTGAAATGCACGGTTCACTCATTTTCAACGGCTGATCTTTAGACGCTGCCGCGATTTGCGTTCAACCGGTGTGGAGCTCAGCATGCTGTCGAGACTTTCAATCGGAAGCCGTGTTAACAGCGGATTTGCCATCAGCATCTTTATTCTGCTTGCCTTTGCGTCCTTCAGCTATGTCTCGATCAGCAACGTCTCGGACAAGTTCCAGGACTATCGGGAAAAGGCACGACAGACGCTGCTGATGTCTGAGTTCAAGACAGACATGTTCGAGGCGAGACTGGCAGCGTTCAGGTTTCGCATCGCGCCGTCCGTGGGCGCGGCTGACGAAGTCCACGCAAACGTTGCCGAGATTGTCGATGCAGAGCTTGCGGTCGATATCTTTCCAAGCGGGTCGCCGCATCGGGAAGAGGTGGAGGCGTTGAAGATAGAGGCGCAACGCTATGCAGCCGCATTTCGCGAGATGCAGGCCCTGCAGGAACAACGAAACGGATTTGTGGCCACGCTGTCAGAAACCGGTCCTTCAACCCGAAAGAGCCTGACTGAAATCATGGAGTCCGCGTTTGCGGACGGTGATGGGCTTGCAGCTTATCTCGGTGGGCTCGCGCAGCAGGAATTGCTGCTGGGTCGCTTTTACGCGGAGCGTTTCCTGCTGCAAAACACCGAAGAGGCACTGAGTTTGGCGCAGGGTCATCTGACCGCTGCGGCCGAGCAGATGTCCCGGCTTTCGGGCGAATTGGATAACCCGGGTCGCAAGCAGTTGGCCGCTGCGGTCACAAAGGGCCTGGACACCTACATGACGACGCTGTCCCAGGTCGCTGAGGTCATCGTGTCGCGCAATGAAATCCGGCAACAGCGGCTGGATGTGATCGGCCCGGATATGTATCAGCGCTACAGTGCGATCACGAAGGTCGTGACCGACGCGCAAAACACGATCGGACCGGAGAGCGAGGCGATCATATCGAAGAAGCTCGACAGCACGCCCGTGATTGCAGCGATCGCAACCATCCTTGCGGCAGCAATGGCGATTGTAATCGGCAGATCAATTTCTGAATCGGTCCGGGACGTCACGATCAATATCTCCCGATATGCAAACGGTGACATTTCGGACGCCAAACCTGTTGAGAGTCGTGAACGGAAAGATGAACTGGGGCGGGCCGATGTCGCCATGCGGCGGATGGGACGCTCTCTTCGCGACAGTGCAAAGCAAATCGACCGAATATCGAACGGTGACCTGAGTGCCTCTGTCAGTGTCCGCAGCGAAGATGATCAACTGTCGATCGCCATCCAAATCATGGCTGAACGCCTTCGCGGGATCATTGCCAACATCAAGACAATCGGTACCGATGTCTCCAGCTATGCGGGCGATCTGCGCGGCAGCTCGGACAAGATCGACTCCAACGCGCAAAGGCAGGCATCGGCCGTCGGACAGGCGGCCTCCGCGGTCAATGAGATGGCCGCAAACATCAGACAAAGCACTGACAATGCCTCTGAGACCGAAACCATCGCAAAACAGGCAGCCGAGAACGCGCAATCTTCGTTCGGCGCGGTTCAGGATGCTCTGGCGGCAACCCGAACAATCGCCGAAAAGGTTCACGTGGTGCGCGAGATTGCGCGGCAAACCGATCTTCTGGCATTGAACGCAGCGGTTGAGGCGGCGCGCGCCGGTGATCATGGCAAAGGCTTCGCGGTGGTGGCGAGCGAAGTGAGAAAACTGGCAGAGCGCAGCTCTGTTGCAGCGGCAGAAATCAGCGACCTGTCCAACACGACGATGTTGTTGGCTGAAAACGCAAATGGCTCTCTGGACGAGCTTGTCTCCGGAATCGACAACACGTCAAATCTTGTCGGCGACATCTCAACCGCGTCCCGGGAACAGAGCATAGGGGCCGACCAGATCAACGAAGCGATCAGGGATCTGGATACAGTCATTCGCAACAACGCGGAAGAAGCCTCGAATGTGGCGGATTTTGCACGGCGGCTCGATGAAGCCACCCGGTCCCTCATGGAGCTGATCGACTACTTCAGTGCCGACATGTCGGATGCGGAAGACAGCCCGGCAGGAGAGGTACTGATAAACCAGGCGAAGGCAGCTTAGAACTTACGAGGAACTGAGATGAATAGAGTACAGATCAATCTGGAGGGTCCGCGACTGAACGTATCGAAC